>JBAVAA010000150.1:0-3738 GCA_049585515.1 Terriglobales bacterium
CGTTCCGAGTTGAAAGCAAGTCCGGTCGGGATCCCGATGTCAAGAATTTTGCGGCAAGCACTCTTCCCACCCTGCGAGACCACCTGAAGAATGCGGAAAGTATCGAGCCGAAAGTGCTGCAGGCCCGCGGGACGATGGAACCCGCCAAGACGTCGGAGCGCTGAGACGGAGTGATTGGTTATTCGCCACACGTTATTTGCCACACATTGGCAGCGAGAGAGCCGCATGGGCACCACGATGAAGCGAAACAAGAAGCGTTGGGTCGCCACCGTGACGACGGATTCCACGCATCCGCCGCCCGGGCTGTTCACGAAAAGCGCAGTCACGATCGCACGAACGCTGGCATCTGGAAAGGTCTCGCCTAAGGGCCCGGAGTCAGGGATGAGAATGCTCAACTACTTTATCAACCGAGCCGGACGCGGCCTTAGCTCGGAGCGCCATGCCGAATTGGAAAAGGCAAAAGGGTTATTATCCAAACGCATCCAGCGAGCAAAGCAAGCGGCTGGCCGAAAAGCCGCTTGATGGAATGTTTATCGACCGCAAAGGAGGAACAAATGCCGGAAAAAGAAACTCTGGAACGAGCCAAAGAAGACGAGAGGGAAGGTAAGTCGCCTTCTACTCAAGCCGGGGAGTTCGTTCGAGAAGAAATAGATCACGTTCGTGAGGGGAAACATGGCGTGCGCTCGCCGCAACAGGCGATTGCCATTGGTTTGTCGAAGGCGCGACGAGCTGGCGTGAAGCTAGCTCCGCCGAAAGGTCCGGCTTCACTCCGCAAAAAAGCTGCCCAGGATATCAAGAAAGGCGAAGAGCAAACCCAATCGAGCCGCAAGCCATCGGTTACTCGTTCCCGCGCCGTGGAGGGCGCGCTGCAGCGCGAATCGCACGCCGGCGCCAGTCATCAAGCGCTCTCTCGTCAGGCAAAGAAATCCGCCGCCAAGCGCGGGCCGCGGAGCCGTCGAGCGGCTGCATTGAAAGCCGCGCGAACACGAAAAGCCGCCTAGCTTTGCTGTCGCGCAGTTGCCGTTCGTTTACTAGGCAGCCCGCTCGTGGTCCATCGAAGTCGCGCCTGAAGGGGCTAAGATGCGCTGTATCGCAGTCAATACAGCGTCATAGGACATTAGCATCTGATGCTGGCGAGAGGCCCGCGTCCACCAGAGGGCCCTGATTTTGACGTTCCCTGCACTCGGGTCGCTCAGGTCGGAGAGCAGAGCTTCCGGTGGCGGATCCGACAGAGTTCCGGGCGCATTGCGCACCGCGTCAACGATGCGAGATTTCAGCGCCCCCACGTCTTGAACCCCACTTACCGTGAAATCGTATTCCCACCGGCGGATGTCGCTCGCCGTATTGACAATCACTGAATGAGTGAACAAATCGGCATTGGGAATCACCACGCGGCGTTCATCGTACGTTTTAACGATCGTCGCACGCGTCTGAATCTCCACCACCTTTCCTTCAAAAGCGTCGATCTTTATTTCATCGCCCACTCGAAATGGTTGCGCCCACAGCAGCAGGAGACCAGCAAGAAAATTCTGCAAAATATTTTGAAAGGCAAATCCAATGGCAACACTGCCGATCCCCAATAGTTTGATCAGATCCCCAGCGTGAAAGGATGGGGCAACAATAGAGAATGCAACCAGAAAACCGAGCAAAATGGTCGCTGCGCCCGCCAGACGGGAGAAAACCACGCCTAAATTTTCGCGGTGACCGCGAGTTGCGCGGCGGATTAAACGGCCGACAATGACGCTCAGGACATAAAAAAGAACAAAAACTCCGAAGGCCAAAATCAACAAAGGAAGCCGGGAGACAACGGATTCGGCCAAATGACGCCCAGATTCCAAGAACTTATCGAAGTTCATTTCCATTTTGGCCTTTCGCCGGCTAGCTTGCGGTCGATGTCGCGACTGCGGTTCTGTGATGATCTGCCAGCTAAGGAAGGTTGCTGCACTGTGAGAGCGCGCACAATACAGCATCTTACGGATGTTTCTTCGCCACTTTGCTTTCTAAAGTTAGCGATGGGAAATGTATCATTTGTCCGCCGGACAGTCGGGAGACCAGTTTGCAGAAACATAGGTGGGGCGGACGCTGGCCCTGGATCGGCGGAATCGCTCTGCTGTTGACCCTGGCGATCGCCACGGTCGTCATCGCAATCCATGGCGCTGAGCCAACCCTGCACGCCAAGGTGATCGAGACCTTATCGACTAGATTCAAGAGCAAGGTGGAGCTTGATGCCTTCCATGTTTCGTTGCTCCAGGGTCTTCAAGTGTCGGGCGCCGGACTGAGAATTTTCGGAGAAACGGACCCGAATAAAGACGAACCGGGATTTCAGCCGATCATCAATGTGGCGAAATTCGAGTTTCACATGGGAATCCTAGATCTTTTTCGCTCTCCCGTTCACGTCGACACGGTATACGTGAAGGGATTGCAATTGAACCTGCCGCCCAGAGAAACTCGCAGTGAGATGCACAACATGGCGCCCAAGGGTGGCAAGATAGAAATCGTTGTCGACAAGCTTGTCTGCGACAAGACGCAACTTATCATTAATACAACGCGGCGGGACAAGCTGCCTCTTGAGTTTGACATTGAGAACTTGAAAATGACGAGGGTCGGACCCGGCTCCCCGATGCATTTCGATGCAAACCTCACCAATCCAAAGCCAGTGGGACAGATCCATTCCATCGGGCTGTTTGGTCCGTGGCAGCCGGACAGTCCGCGGGATACTCCCGTAAGTGGGACTTATTCATTTGACCATGCGGACCTGAGCACGATCCACGGCATTGGCGGAATTCTATCCTCGACTGGAAAGTACACTGGCGTACTCGACAAGATTGACGTCGACGGCGCCACCGACACGCCGGATTTCCGTATTGCAATCAGTGGGCATCCGGTTCCCTTGCATACCGATTTTCATGCCACTGTGGATGGAACCAGCGGCGATACATACTTGCAGCCCGTGAAGGCCAGAATTCTGAGCACGTGGCTGGTAGCCAATGGCTCAGTCGTGAGGATGAAGAACCCCGATGGCCATCGTGTCGAACTGGAGGTCGCGCTCGACAAAGGAAAGATCGACGACCTGCTGAAATTGGCGATCCGCACCGAACCTCCGATAATGACCGGGACGGTTCGTCTGAAAACGAAGTTTGACCTGCCGCCCGGTAAGGCCGACGTGGCGGATCGTTTGAAGCTGGCAGGGACCTTTAACGTGTCCGGAGTGCACTTCACTAACGAACAATTCCAGGAAAAGATCGATGCCTTAAGTACGCGGACCCGAGGGCATCCGAAGCCGGCCGATGGCGTTCCCGATAACGTAAATTCCGAAATGAAGGGGACATTCGATCTAAGCAATGCGCGGATTTCGTTTTCGGAACTGCAATTTCGAATCCCTGGCACCGAACTGAATCTGACCGGGGTCTACAGTTTGGATGGAAACGAATTCGACTTTCACGGCAAAGCGAGGCTGGATGCCAAACTCTCGCAAATGGTGACCGGATGGAAGTCGATTTTGTTGAAGCCGGTAGATCCATTTTTCAGGAAGGACGGCGCTGGCACCGAACTTCCGGTCAAAGTAACTGGCACCAAGTCAGAGCCGCACTTCGGTCTCGATTTTGGGCACGAGGATGACACCAACAACGACGATAATAATCGGACAAAGTTAGAAGCTCCCCATAAGTAAGCGCGTCGGCAGCATGTTTGTCTTATTCAGCTCAGGCAGCGCCTCTCCGTCCGGTTAGTAGATTGACC
>JBAVAA010000151.1:0-1713 GCA_049585515.1 Terriglobales bacterium
GCATAGGCCTCACGTGTAATCGCCGGAGCGGGGAGATCGGCCAGCGGATGGCCCACAAACGTCGCATTCACGCCGCGGTCGCGATAGAACTTCTCTTCAAAAGGAAAAATCACCAGCGCCTGGTCGACGTACTTGCGCAACAGCTTGACCCGTCCCTGCCGCCAAGCCCAAAACTGCGGGCAGACGTAGTAAATGACCGGAATACCGCGCTTGTGCATTTGCCGAGCCACGCGCCAATTGAAGGCGGGCGAGTCAATAACGACCGCAATGGCCGGCTGCTTCTCATCCGCCGCGCGAATCAATTTTCGATAGAGCCCAAGAATGTTCGGCAGACGGCTGAGGATCTCGGTGATGCCGACGACAGCCAGGTCTTTCGCGTCGACGATAATTTCGCAACCGGCAGCGCGCATGCGCTCTCCGCCCGCGCCGAAAAACCGGAGTGATGGGTTGCTCCGACGCAGCGTTTCAATCAATTGCGCGCCATACATGTCGCCGGAGGCTTCACCAGCCGAGAGCAGAATTTGCACGCTGCAATTGTAAGGGAGCACCGCCGCAGAAACGACTTTGCGAGACGGAACTGAATGCGAGTCTCAGTCGGCGTTTGCGGGCGAGGGCGCCCGCGCCACATTGACTTCCTGATCCTTGTATTGCAACTGATAGAGCTTGTAATAGATCCCGCGCTGGGCCAGCAGTTGCTGGTGCGACCCGGTCTCGCGGACCTGCCCTTTGTGCATCACAATGATTTTGTCTGCGCGCTGGATGGTCGATAGCCGATGCGCGATGATCAGCGCCGTACGTCCTTCCACCATTCGGTCGAGGGCGTCGCGCACGCGGAACTCGGTCTCCGTATCGACGCTCGAAGTCGCTTCATCGAGAATCAGAATCTTCGGATTGTGCGCCAGCGCTCGCGCGAAACTGATCAACTGCTTCTGTCCCGTTGACAACGTCGAGCCCCGTTCCCGCACTTCCTCTCTGAATCCTCCAGGCAACGTCCGGATGAAATCGGCAAGATTGACGTCCTCCGCCGCCTGCTCCACGTCTGCGTCTTGAATGCGCGCGGTTCCCAGTCGTATATTGCCCGCCACCGTCCCGCTGAACAGAAACGGATCCTGCAGGACGACCCCGAAGCGCCCGCGCAATTCGTCGAGATCCATCTCCCTGATATCGACGCCGTCGATGCGAATCGCTCCCTGCTGTACATCGTAAAAACGCATCAACAGGGAGATCAGCGTAGTCTTACCCGCGCCGGTGTGGCCAACGACGGCGATGGTTTCGCCCGGTTCGAGCACAAAGTTAACGTCGCGCAAAACCCAGTCAGGCTCGTCCGTTTGTGAGGAAGCGAGTGCGTGTGTGGTGACGGTACTTTGCCACGTGCCAAAGGGGCGCAGCCCCGCTACGACACGACCCGCATCTCCGGAAACGTTGTAGGCAAACCAAACATGGTCAAACTCAATCCGCCCCGGCCCCTGCGGACGTTTCGTGACCGCCGGCGACACGACTTCAATTTTCGTATCCAGCAGCTTGAACACACGCTCGCCCGCCGCCATGGCCGATTGCAGGATGTTGTACTTCTCGCTCAGGTCCTGAATGGGACGAAAAAACCTTTGCGCGTACTGCATGAACGCAACCAGCACGCCGATCGAAGTCACTCGGCGGATCACGTCATTGCCGCCAAACCAGATAATGCTGGCGATGGCGATGGCAGAGAGTATT
>JBAVAA010000152.1:0-2661 GCA_049585515.1 Terriglobales bacterium
GATCGATGGTTCCGATGTCCCAGTTGTAAGTAGCCGTGCGATTCGACGCGGCCAAGGGGAACGTCGCTTTCAGATTCGACTCGCGAGTGTTCCAGTCGATTACGTTTTCGAACTCCACTCGCTTGCCCGCGTCTCCCGCTGAAAGCAAGATCGTCTGCACAAACCGTGAGCCCGCGGTCTCACGTGACACTTCCACGGCCACACGCACCGGGCCTCTTTCCACAACCCGAATCCTGGCCAGCCCGCTGACGTATGCCTTGGGCGCAGCCTGCTCCTGATCCCAGTCCATGTTCCAGGCCGGCCACTGCACGGGATTATCGTAGGAGATGGCAAGGCGTGCCGGGTTGGCGAGCAATTCCCGGCCGATCGATTTATCGAAAATACTGAAAACGTCTCCGTCTTGGTTGAGCTTCACACTGTAGTACTGATTCTCCAAGGAGTTCTCGGACACTCGCAGAGACGCTGTAACTCCCACCGCGGCCCCGGGCTGCACATCATAAACGGCATAGCCCACCGACGGCGCTCTCGCAACAAACAACACCTTACCGTTCGATATCTGCGCCGGCGTTTCTTTGCCATCCGGACCGATCACCTGAACGGTGTTTGGCAGACCGTTAGGGAATTCGATGCTGGCTTCGACCACCTCTTCCCGGGCGATGTTCAAGGGGTTGAAGATGACGATCGGTACACCTTGGGTCTGAGTGTCGAGCGCGGCTGCGACCGCTGCGGATGCGTTCTTCAACACGCCCGCGAATTGGTTCATGGCAATGATGTCGTCATTCCAGGCAAATTCGTAGGCCTTCGGAGTAGCCGTCCCGGCAGCGATGTCGTGGAAGTGGCCACCCATCACGAGCGTCCAGGCATCGTTGAGCCGCTGCAGCGGATACGATCGTCCACCTAGCCATTCAGCCGCCACCGAAGTTTTCTCGGCGGCGTCCGCCAACAGCTCTTCTTTTCGGAGCCAGCGTTTTTGATAGGCCTGCGAAGTCAGCGAGCCAGCCGAATGATTGGTCAGTTCCATCTCACCGGTATAGCGTGGAAGTCCGGCAACCTCGGAGGGCGTGATGTCGAGAAACATCTGCTCCGCGTTCGCCGAGACTACATGGACGGGGCCATCGCCCGCTTTGACCGAAGGCCACTCCGGATGCGCCTGCCCCTCTTTGTAAGAGCCATCCTGGGGTGGGAAGCTGGCGAACCCTTTGGTGACGATCGCTTCGAGGCGCTTTATGGAGTCCTCATCCGGCGATCCGCCAATGTCGCCAGTGCCATAATAATGATAGTCCGTGTACACGCCACTGATTTTGCCATTCTGTTCCACACGAGCAGCCCAATCATCCTGATACCGGTCCTGGTCCCGATCCGATTGGGTTTTGGCCATGCTTTTCTCTTGTGCACGCAGCGCGTAATAGTCGTGAAGGTCATTCGGATCGAGCGATTGATTGGCGTTCTCGAGCTGGCGCAGTTTCTGCCGTAATGGGTTGAGTTTTTTCCGAATCTCTTCGAGCGTGGTATTGGGAGGAGCTGCAAGCAAAGGCTTGCTGAGATCGGTTTCAATCCCGGCGCTATAGCTACCGGGGTTCAGACCTGCCAGCACGCTCTCTCCATCTGGTCCCACCCAGACGCCCACGTTGAACGGTGTGCCTTCCGGCGTCTTCTCGCGCGATTCCGGACCTCCGCCGTTAGCGGAAGATCCCCATACCAGCTTCTGTGTGGAGAACCCTTTGATGCCGGAATGCGCTAGTATCGTCGGCAGCGAGGACGGAAAGCCGAAGCAGTCAGGCAGCATGTACTCCGCACTGGCTTTGCCGAATTCATGGCGAAACCAGTTATTCCCATAAAGAACCTGCCGGATGATGGTCTCGGCGCTGGGTGTGTTCACGTCCCCCTCTTCCATGGAGGAGCCCGCCGGGAACCATCTCCCTGCTTCCACGTACTTCTTCAACTTGGCGAAATCGCCAGGATAATATTCCTTCATGAAACGGTAGCGATTGGCGCCGCTGAAATTGAAGACATAGTGCGGATATTTGTCGAGTAGGGCAAAGTTGTCCTCCATGGTTTTGCGAATGTATTCGTTGATGACCTGGGGATACTCCCATCTCCACTCTGTGTCCAAGTGGGCATAACCGACCACGTAAAGAGTTGGCTGCTTGCTCAAGTCGGACTTTTCGGTGGTTTGTGCGCTTGCCGCGCAAAGTAGGATCAGGAAGCATAGTGAATGCGGTACCAAAGCGGTGCAGCATCGTCGCATAGCTACTCTCCAAATATGTTCAGTTAAAAGCCATCACCACGCGCCTTCCACCCGCACCAGACCTCGCCGGGTTTCACGATGCGACCGTTCTTGAGATCCAGCAGTCGTACCGCGTGCAGCACGATAGGGTGCGCTGGAGGGGCCAGGCTCTGGCCGGCAGCGGCGGCAGCGAACCCGACAATCAGGAGTAAAACCGACACGGAAATGCATCGCAGTTTTATCATGCCGCCATTGTAGCGGCCATCTGTCCATGACTGCGGCGCGGTGATGAATATTGCCCGCGTCGACCAGGATCTTGTGTATCTTGTTTTTGCTCCGAATGCGTCCGTTATCATGATTAGACCGCTGGCAAGGAACTCTCCACAACACGGGTGGATGCGTTTAGCAAACCTTCGAATTCTCAGCGAAAATCG
>JBAVAA010000153.1:0-1850 GCA_049585515.1 Terriglobales bacterium
ATGGACACCCTTGACGTCGGCGATGGAAACGCCGACGGTCTCACCGACACCGAAAAGCAGACCGCCATCACTATCTGGGCCATGGCCAACTCACCCCTCTACCTCGGCGGCGACGTTACTCAGCTCGACGCGCTCGCCAAATCCGCCTTCACCAACGATGAACTTCTCGCTGTCGATCAGGCCGGACATCCCGCCGTCGAGAAGACCGGTGGCTTCCGCCCGGTCTGGATTGCCGATGCAGGCGACGGCGACTACTACGTTGCGCTCTATAATTTCACCGCCTTCCCCGACCGCGTGGCTGTGCGCTGGAGCGATCTGGGCTTCAATAACGCCATCGCCGTACGGGACCTCTGGAACCACACGGACCTAGGCGCATCTCCGGGGGAATTCAGCACCATGATCCTCGGCCACGGCGCACGCCTGCTCCGGGTCACTCCTGAGGGCGAGATCGAGAATCCACCTGCTGGCATCTCGTATGAGGCCGAAGCGGCCACACTCACCGGCTCCGCCGCGCCCGCTCCCTGCCCCGCTTGCTCCGGAGGCACCAAGGTCGGCAATATCGGCGGCGCCAGCCAGGTCATCTTCAACAACATTTCCGTGAGCAAGAGCGGCATCTATCGCATGGAGATCGATGCCATGACCCAGGGCCCGCGCACCCTTGAGTACTCCGTCAACGGCGCCGCTGCCGCATCGCTCAACATGGGCGGCGGAAGCTATCTGCTGCCGCAAAGCTCCACGGTTCCCGTCGCGCTCAACGCCGGCAACAACACCATCACGTTCCTGAATCCTTCCGGCTACGGCGCCGACCTCGACCGCATTGTCATCTCTGGCGACGGCAAGGAGCCCGCGCCAACCTTCACCACCTACGAGGCCGAAGGCGCACAACTCGCCGGTACCGCCGGCTTCAACTACAGCACCCGCGCCTCCGGTGGCGCCTATGTCGGCAGCTTCGGTGCCGGTCCCGCCAACACCATCACCTTCAACAACGTCACCGCGGCAGCCGCCGGTACCTATCAGCTTGAAATCGACTACGTTACCGACGGCCCACGCACCGTCTACGTATCCATCAACGGCGCGACTCCGCTGCAGCTCACCTTCAACGGCAACAACTGGTACGACCCCGTGCCCTACGTTTTGCCCGTGCAACTGCGCAACGGCACGAACACCATCGTCTTCTCCAACCCCAATCCCACCGGATACGCTCCCGGCATCGACTGCATCATCGTGTCCGCCGCGTCCAAGTTCAGATAGCACTTGGCGCACGGTCGCAAGCTATAGGGGCAGCCCCTCCGGAGCCGCCCCTTATGCTCCTGTCCGGAACTTATCTTCACGCGATTCAAAGAGAACGGCCGCCCCCAAGAAAGCAAGAAAGTATCGACACGGAATCAGTACGAATTGCACCCAGCTCTTTAATGAAGAGCATTGTTAGAACTACCGACGTTTGGAAGGTGTGAGTACTGAAAATTGCCAGCTATTTCGGCGCTGTGGCTCCTCAAGCGGCTTCGCGCGCTTTAGCATCCGTTCAGCTTCTGCCAATGATCGCGTCCGCAAATTGTGTCTATTGATGATGCCGGAGGTTAGGACGGAGCTTGTCCGACATCCTGATTAAGGTTGCAAAAGAGTCCGCTTCCATCTTTCGCATAATGTGTCCACGATGTAATTGAACGGTGTACTCGGTGATCCCCAACTCAAACGCCACTTGTTTGTTTAGTAGACCGCTGGCCAACATCGGCAACACCTCCCGCTCCCTGGGCGTCAAAGATTCATATCGGGCGACTAAGCTGGCATGTTCGGCAGCCTCTCGGCGATTGTCGAGATTCTGCTGCAACGCCCATTCAACGGAATTAAGC
>JBAVAA010000154.1:0-3123 GCA_049585515.1 Terriglobales bacterium
GGCGCAATACAACAGCAGCTTCGCAGTCGCTGCGGCGGGCGCAAGCGCGAGTCCGGTCACCTTCACAAGTTCCGGGGCGTGTAGCAATGCGTCTGCAACTTACATCATGACCAGCAGCACCGGAACGTGCTCTGTAATTGCAGACCAGGGAGGCGATAACAATTACCTGCCTGCACCCACTGTTATGCAGACGGTCGCAGCCACCATGGCCGATCAGCGGATTAGTTTCCCAACCGTCCCGACCCAGACGTATGGCGCGGGCCCGCTCACCCTGAATGCTACTGCCAGTTCTGGTCTCGCCATAAGCTACGGGGTGACCTCGGGTCCGGCGAGTGTCAACGGGGACACACTAACAATTAGCGGTGCAGGTTCGGTAACGGTACAGGCAAGCCAGTTTGGAGACGCATACTACCTGGTCGCCAGACCGGTGTGGCAGACCTTTACAGTCGATCAGGCCAGTCAGACGATCACGTTCACTCAAAGCGCTCCAGCACAAGCGCCATACAACGGCAGCTTCACGGTTGCGGCAACAGCCAGTTCGGGAGACTCGGTTTCGTTCAGCAGCTCTGGTGCATGCACCAACGCGGGCTCAACGTTCACGATGACGAACAGCACGGGTACTTGCACCGTGACGGCGTCCCAGTCAGGCGATACCAATTATCTGGCTGCGCCTATCATCACACAAACCACCACTGCGGAGAAGGCTGTGCAGATCGTTACTTTCACCGGCGCCCCCGCCACCGCTCCTTACCAAAGTAGTTTCGCGGTTGCAGCGACCACGAACAGCGGTATCGCTCCAACCATCACGACCTCCGGAGTCTGCTCGATCAGCGGCACGATTGTTTCCATAACCAGCGGGACAGGCGTGTGCACGATGACGGCAAAGTGGGCAGTGAACGCTAATTATTTGGCGGCAGCTACTGCCACCCAACACACAACCGCGGAAAAATCAGCCAGCGGACTTGCCTGGACAACACCCGAGCCGATTATTTACGGGACGGCGCTGAGCGGGGTCCAACTGGATGCGACCGCCAACGTTGCGGGCAGGTTCGTGTATTCACTCGCCGCTGGCACAGTGCCGAAAGTCGGAAACATTCCTTTGAAAGTCACATTTACTCCGACTCTCAGCAACGACTACACGACGGAGACAGAGAGCGTCGTGCTCCAGGTAAACCAGCCCGAGTCGATCATTACCTGGACTACACCGGCGGCGATTCCCTATGGGATCGTGCTCGGTGCGGGCCAACTTGATGCGACAGCCAATGTCCCCGGCAAGCTCGTATACTCGCCAGCGCCCGGCAAGGTACTGACGCCCGGAAGCCAAAGTCTAGCCGTCACATTTACGCCTACGGACCACGTCGACTACGGCAGCGCGAAGGCCACGGTGACGCTCGAGGTCGATAAAGCCGGAACCACGACCATAATCACCGGTAATACGCCTAATCCTTCCACGCATGGGAGAGCTGTTGTTGTCCACTTCACCGTGGTGGAGGCGACGAACTATAAAGCGCCCACCGGCAAGGTGACCGTAAACGCAAGCACGGGCGAACAATGCACTGGAACGCTCGCGAACGGGTCGGGAAGTTGCTCGTTAACCTTCAGCGCTGCTGGGCCAAGAACATTGACCGCAACTTATGCGGGCGATAACAACAACAATTCGAGCATCTCGGCGGCAGTCGTGCAGACGGTGAATTAGCAGACCCGGTTGATAGCGGCCGGCTTTCTGATCCGCTAACACTGAATCCGGTGGACAATCAGAAACGGAGCCGCACGTCGATGGCGTCAATCGATGGGTAGCCGCTAGCTCTTTCCTCTACGCTTCCCAACAACTGTCAAAACTGTTGAGACGTAGTCGATCATCCGCTTCTAGCCTTCATAGAGCAGGTACCCGCATATGGAACGCGGCTCGGTGCTCTGTGGACCGCGGACTAGCGCCGAAGGCGAGGCGTAGGTCGACAACAGCGCGGAGAATGATGAAGACGACTCGCTCCGTTGATCAAACTGAGTACAGCTGGGACCAACCGTCATGGGCGCCGGGTTGAAATCCATCTCTAGGCGGGCCTATAATCCTCGCTGATTTCAAAGGAGGCCGACAATGGCTGGAAATCGCAAAGTGATCGATTGCCGCCGTTTCCCTGCAGAGAAACCCTGTTCCATCGCCATCGCAGGCACGGAAGACGAGGTGGTGGAACTTGGAGTACTCCACGCCACGACCGTCCACGGACACAAGGACACACCTGAACTACGCGAGCAGATTCGCTCCATGCTCCAAGATGAGAAGGCCACTGCGGCCTAGCCCGACCGACCTTAAACTCGCTATCGAGCAGAGGCCGCGTGCTTCATTGCTGTTGACGCTGATGGCGTGTGAGGCGTTGAAGCCGATCGAATTCTAATGAACACGCATGCATTCGCAGCATCAAAATCGTCTACACCGAGACTGGATCAACTGAGGTTGCTCACGTTGAGAATGGCAAAGAAAGAAAGGCGCTAGTCCGCGTCAGCACGACCACAGCCGTGCACCACTCAGTTTATGAAATCAGGCTTACACTTGTTGAGAATTGGGCCAATGTGCGTCAACAAGTGTAATCGAATATTACGCCAATCGAGCCGCCCCTCGTGTCGCGCGCAATGCTTATCCCGCGAGCAGCGTTCTTGCAGGCGTCAGTATTTCCGGCTCCGGGAGCGCTGGCGGCAAGCCACTCGAGACCGATTGGCGGAACTCGTTCCATGCCCGCGCGACTGTCGGATCGGTGAGCGCTGGCACGGGAAGCCCGGCCGCGCGTCGCAGTTCTAGCCAGGCGCTCATCCCAATCGCAGGGTCACTGGCGATCATATTTCTGATCTGATGAAAGACGACATAGTTAAGTGGCTGAGTCTTTGGCGGCTCGTCACCTTTCACCATTGCATCGGCGCACATTGAGCAGACGTCAAAGGCTGCGAGTCGCGAGCCCCACCCCTGGTCGGCGTTTTAGACGGGCTCCGCGCCCATCGGTGAGCAGAGGTGTGTGAAAAATATTGCAGGGTATCTGACATCCCATGCACATGAAAACCCGCGTCCAGAGCAGAATCTGCTTGAAAGTCAGCGGCGATGGACATACAATTCGGCGCTTCTCCTACTAATGG
>JBAVAA010000155.1:0-5862 GCA_049585515.1 Terriglobales bacterium
GATCACTTCCAGGCCATAGCGGTCCGCCTCGTGCTCAAAATAGCGGCTTACGCTGTTGAACGCAGGCGTCGCCAGGAATGCAAGGACCGTAATCACGAAGAGCAAGGCCGGCAGCGCTGCGAAATCCTCCAGGTCGCGGATTCCCCATTGCCTGCCCCAACGCGCCAACATCCAAATCGACAAGCGGTAACCGAGATATAAAAGGAAGAGCAGAATCGCGGCGTCCAGAGCAATTTCTTTGGGGATATGATGCAGCACATAGTGTCCCATCTCATGTCCAAAGACAAATAGCGTTTCGGGGACAGTGGCTTTGGCAATGGTGGTATCCCAAACCACGACCCGCTTGGACGCGCCAAAACCGGTGACGTACGCGTTGAGGCCGGTTTGCTTGGAACTGGCATTCATCTCGAACATGCGGTCAGGGGGGATTTCCATTCCGCCGCGGTGGACGACTTTTTCAATTTCCGATACGAGGACGGGCTGGGCGGTCTGCAGCGGCTTGAAGGTGTAGAAGAGCGGATCGATCACGATCGGTTGCAGAAAGAACACCGCCAGCAGGATTGGAATGGAAGCCAGCCAGAAATAGAACCACCACCGGCGTGGGCTTCGGCGGATGACGAAATAAAGAATCGCGACCAGCAGTGTTCCCACAATCAGCATGATGACCTCGTTCAAGATCCAGTCGCGAGTCCATGCCGCCCAGGTTTGCACGGAGAGTCCATAGGCGCGATCGAGGGACTGATCCCAAATGTCCGATGGAATTTCGAGGAGTGCAATCGTAAGCAAAATGAGGGGCGCGAAGACGATCAACTGCACGCCGCGCCGTGCCGAAGCCCGTTCGGCCAAGTCACGAAATGCGGGTGCGACTCGCCACCGCAAGATCACCAGCAATACCAGGAAGCCGTAAAACGTCCCGATGAAGATGTGCCGATACTTGGCGTTGGAGTAAGCCGTGGCGCGCGCGTATTGCTCTGGAGGGGCGCGTATTCGGCGATGGTGGTCGGGGAGGATTCGGCTGCTTTGGATTCCGCCGCCCCGGAAGCCCCGGCGGCACTGGCGGGTGGTGAAGAATTGGCGGGACTGGTTTGTCCGCCGAGCATTCGCAAGGTGATGGCAAGAAAACAAAACAGAATAAAAAACCGCGATTGTTTCATAGCCGGTTCCCCTCCGGCCCGATTATTTCAGACTTCTGACAGAAGAGCGGGAAAGAAACAATACAGTCGCGAAGTGTATAGGCGCGTGGCGGGGCAAAGGCCGCCACCACACGAGCTATGCGCTATTACTCCGGAGAGGCTGCTCAGGTGCACGAATAGGCCGATTTCCGCTACCATAGGAACAGTGCGAGGTCGATTCGCAACCAAACAAAACCATGAAGATTCAACGACTATTATCGCGTGTAATGTTGTCAGCTTGTGTCCCGTTGCTTTGTTTGCCGGTTCTTGCGGAGGAGGTGCCCGAGGCGCTTCGTCCCCCGAAGGGATCGCAGCTTGCGATCGTGGTTTTCGAGGACCTGCAATGCCCTTCTTGCGGCCTGAAGGCGCCGTTGCTGGTGCAGGCTTCGCGCACATATAAAATTCCCCTGGTGCAGCACGACTTCCCTTTGCCCGCGCACAACTGGTCATTCGACGCCGCCGTGCTGGCGCGCTACTTCGACACGCATTCCAAGGAAATCGGGAACGAGTTCCGCGAAACCGTATTCGCGCACCAAATGGAGATCACCCCGCAGAATTTGCGGGGATTTGCGGAAAGATTTGCCGCCGATCACAAGATGAGTTTGCCCTTCGTGGTGGATCCGGACGGCAAACTGGCGGGACTGGTGCGGGCCGACAAAGATGTGGGAATGAGCCTGCACATCGATCACACTCCAACGATCTGGCTGGTAAGCAGTAAGCCCGGCGGCAAACCCTACGTCGAGGTGACCGACACGAATCAGCTTTACGTCATGATTGACGCGATGAAAAAAGAATAAGGTTGGTCGAGAAGTTGATCGAGAAATTTCGGTTGTCATCCTGAGCGGAGCAGAACAATGCGCGAAGCGCATCGTTCTGTGAAGTCGAAGGACCCCTTGCACCTTCGTAACGCCGACCGGCCTAGCAGGGACTCTCTAGTACGCATTTGGCTGGACCTTATAATTTTCCGGGAAAACCTATTCCTCCCACCTTCGGAAGAGCAACGCGCCATTAGTTCCTCCAAAGCCGAATGAGTTCGACATAGCATATTCGAACTCCGTCTTGCGGGCGCTGTTGGGAACGAAATCCATGCCCTCGGTCTCAGGGTCCTGATTTTCCAGGTTGATCGTCGGCGGCAGAATCTGATCGCGCAGCGCCAGAACAGTCACTCCTGCTTCCAACCCACCCGCTCCGCCAAGCAGGTGGCCGGTCATGGATTTCGTGGAACTCACCGGAACTTTCTTCCCAAATAAATTTCGAATGGCATGGGCCTCGAGCGTGTCGCCGATAGGGGTCGAAGTGCCGTGCGCGTTGAGGTAGCCAACGACACCGGGTTCCAGTTTCGCGTCGCGCAGCGCGTTGCGCATGACGCGGAAGCCGCCCTCGTGTTCCGGCGCAGGTTGCGTCATGTGATATGCGTCGGAGGACATGCCGTAGCCGACGATTTCCGCCAGGATTGGAGCGCCGCGGCGGCGGGCGTGTTCCAGTTCTTCGAGAACCATGATGCCGGCGCCTTCGCCCATTACGAAGCCATCGCGATCTTTGTCCCAGGGACGGCTAGCGCGTGCCGGATCGTCATTGCGAGTAGAAAGCGCGCGCATGGCTGCGAATCCGCCAACGCCCATGGGAGTGATGGCGGCTTCGGAGCCTCCGGCGATCATCACATCGGCGTCGCCGTGCTGAATGATGCGGAACGAATCTCCGATGGAATGAGCGCTGGTAGTGCAAGCCGTAGCAGTAGCTTCGTTGGGGCCCTTGGCGCCGAAGCGCATGGAAACATGTCCGGCGGCGAGGTTAATGATGGCCGCGGGAATAAAGAAAGGCGAGATCTTGCGCGGGCCGCCTTCTATGAGCGCGGAATGTTCGCGTTCGATTACGTCGAATCCGCCGATACCCGAGCCGATATGCACGCCGACCATCTCGGCATTCTCAGGTGTGATTTCAAGCTGCGACATCTTGATTGCCTCGTCGGACGCCGCGATGGCGAAGTGAATGAAGCGGCCCATCTTCTTCACTTCTTTTTTCTCGATGAATTGAAAGGGGTCGAAGTTTCGGACTTCCGCCGCAATCTGGCATGCAAAGTTGGATGCATCGAAAGCACTGATGCGGTCAACGCCGCTTTTGCCCGCAAGCAGCGCCTGCCACACCGCGCCGGTAGTATTACCCACGGAGCAGATCAGGCCGATGCCGGTGATGACGACCCGTCTTCCCAGAGTACTCTCCAGATTACCCGCCAATCACTTGCCTGCCTTGGCGTGCTTGCCAATGTAGTCGACGGCATCGGACACGGTGCGAATCTTCTCCGCATCTTCGTCGGGGATTTCGATATCGAAGGCCTCTTCGAAGGCCATCACGAGTTCGACGGTGTCGAGCGAATCGGCGCCCAGATCGTCCACGAATGAAGCGCTCGGCGTGACCTCGCCTTCATCGACGCCTAACTGCTCGACGATAATCTGTTTCACTTTTTCATCAACGGCTGCCATGTTTCTCCTCGTTTCAAGTCTGGGAATCGCGGGTCCGGGTTGCGGGCCGCTTTTGCTAATTACGACTGCTGAATTACTGCATGTTGCTCACTGCATCGTATGAAGTCGAAACCAGTAGTCTAAAAGGGAATGCGAAAGTATGCAAAGGGAAGCAACGGGACGGTGGTCCTAGTTGTAGCGCCGGCATCCTTGCCGGCTGTCCTGAGAGCCTGCCCTGAGCTTGTCGAAGGCGCGTCCTCGCCCTCAGCTCAGCGAGCGTGACCCTGCGCTTCGCGCGGTGGACTCCGATCAGGATGACAATTTATTTTGAATATTCATCCCTCAGCCTTGTCTGCCGGCTTGTCATAGGCACCGCGCGTCCCTGAATGAATACCTGCTTCACATCCGTCTTCACGTCCAGCGGATCGCCGTTCGCTACCACGACGTTGGCGGTTTTGCCGACATCGAGCGAGCCGAGTTGATCGGCAACGCCCCAGATTTCGGCGGCGTTCAAGGTGATCGCCTTGAGAGCTTCGTCGTAGGGAAGTCCGAAAGCGGTGGCGAATCCGGCCTGATCGGGCAGGTTGCGCACGTTATGCGCCGAATAAGACGCAAACACGATCTTGACGCCGCGCTTGTAGAGTTGCGCCGGAAGGCTGTAAACGGCGTCATAGCGCTCATCTTCTTTCGGAGTTTCGTAGATGGGGCCGACGATCACCGGCACCTTGAGACTGGCCACATAGTCAAGGACAGGCTGGGAATGGCTGATGTGGTTGAGCACAAACTTTAACTTGAACTCGTTGGCGAGGTTGACTGCAGTCTGAAGATCGCTGGCGCTTTCGGCAGCGAGCACGATTGTTTTCTTGCCGTCAAGATAAGGAAGCAATGCCTCCGACTTCAGATCGCGTTTGGGGGCAAGAGGTTCCGGCTTTTTATTCTGCGCGGCATCGGCTTTCTTGCGATCGTAGTCGGCCCACTTCGCTTTGTAGTCCTGCGCGTCGATGAAGGCCTGACGCAGTTGCGCCGCCAGTCCCATGCGTGTCGACGGGAACTTGCGCTTGTCGAAGCCACCTTTGTTGCGGCGCTGGTCTCCAGTGAAGTTAAGAGGCATCGCGTTATCGCGAATCATGAGCATCTCGGTGGCGTTCGCTCCGGCGAGTTGAATGAAAGAATCCTGGCCGGGCAGCGTGTCGTCGCTGTCGGGCGCGACCACGGCGTTGGTAATTCCATTTATCCGCGCCACCGGGATCAGGGCCGACTCCGCGTGGAAAGCCTCGGCGGTGTGCAGTTGCGGCATGATTTCGTCGCTCAGTTCCACCAGGTCGTTGGTCGTAGCTTCCGCGGAGATCTCCGTGAGTCCCAGTTGCGTTTCCGAATCGATGAGGCCGGGATAAACGGTCATTCCGGTGGCGTCGATGATCTGCGCGTCGCTAGGAACATTGACCGAACCTGCCGCGCCCACGCCAGTGATCTTTCCGCCCTGCATGACGATCACGCCGTTCTCGATGACGCCATGGCTTATGGTCAGGAGCTTGCCGCCCTTAAGCACTACCGCTTTCACTTGCGCGAATGCCGCCGTTGACAGCATCAAACTCAAAAGCAAGACGAACGTCAAAGGCAGCGCGCGTGGGCGCCCGCTCCACAAGGGCTTGGCTGATGGCTGATGGCTGACGGCTGACGGCTGCATCATTCTCCCTCCCTGTAGTGCGTCGTTCCCAGGCCCATTCGCGTCCGGTCGAAGTACACTTCGCCATCGATCAGAACTTTTTCCGGCACGCCGTAGCTGGAGAGAGGATAACCGTCCCAGATGACGAGGTCGGCATCTTTGCCGACGTCGATAGAGCCGACTCGATCGTCGATTCCGATAATCCACGCCGCATTCAGCGTGATCATCTTCAGAGCTTCTTCTTCGGTGGCGCCGCCGTAACGCATGGTCTTTGCAGCTTCCTGATTCAAGCGGCGGTCGTAGTCTTCAGAATCGCTCTTGATCGCCACGTGGACGCCTTTGCGCATGGCCATCACGGCGTTCCAGGGGATCGCGTCCCACGCCTCCTGCTTAAAGCCCCACCAGTCGGCCCAAGTAGCGATGCCAACATTATTGGCGGCCAGTTGATCGGCAACTTTGTAGGCTTCCACGGCATGATGGAAGGCGCGCAAGTTGTAGCCGAATTCTTTGGCCAGCGCTATTTCGGTAAGCATCTCGTCGGCGCGATAGCAATGGATCTGCACCA
>JBAVAA010000156.1:0-2193 GCA_049585515.1 Terriglobales bacterium
GAGAAGCCCTTCTTCTGGAACGCCTCGCTGATGGAACGCGTCAGTTGTCGAACATGAAACGTGGTCCAACGCGCCACGTAAACCGCCCCCGCAGCTTCAACCAGTTGCGGCAAGTTGAACGAGGGCTCGAACACGCCATACGGATTTGTCGAAGTCGTGGAGTGATCCGGAGTAGTGGGAGCAGTCTGGCCGCCCGTCATGGCATAGATCAGATTGTTAACGCAGATTACTTTCAGATCGATGTTACGGCGCGCGGCATGAATCAGGTGATTGCCGCCGATGGCCGAGAGATCGCCATCTCCTGAATAAACCACCACGTTCAGTTTCGGATTCGCCAGTTTCAACCCCGTAGCGAACGGGATGGCGCGGCCGTGCGTGGTGTGGAACGAATCCAGCTTGACATATCCGGCGACGCGTCCGGTGCAGCCGATCCCTGAGACCAAAGCCAGCGAACCCAAATCAATTCCCGACTCGATCAGGGCGCGGGCGAAGGAATTCACAGTGGTTCCAATACCGCAGCCGGGACACCAGATGTGAGGCACGCGCTCGCTGCGCAAGAACGGCTCGACCGGATTGAGAATATCGGTATTAAGAAGATCGTTGTTCAGAAGATCGGTATCGATGGGATTGTTGCAATCGTCGCTCATATTGTCGCTCATCGGCTCGCCTCCACAATTACTTTGAGGATGTCTTCGGGGTTGTGTACTCCGCCGCCCGCGTGCGACACGGCAAATGTCCTTGCCCTGCCTTCGGCGGCACGCTGCACCTCGCGCACCATCTGGCCGAGATTGAGTTCGGGAACGACGAAGGCTTTCACCTTCGCCGCGATGTCGCGGATCTTTTTATCCGGAAAAGGCCAGGCTGTGATCAGGCGCAATTTGCCGACCCGCAGACCCTTCTTACGAGCCGCCTCGATGGCGCGTTGCGCCACACGGGAAGTGATTCCATAAGAGATGACCACTACATCCGCGCCCTCGATCCCCTCTTCTTCAGTCATGGTGATGCGGTCAACGGCGTCAAGAATCTTGCTTTGCAGTCGCCGGACCAACTTGTCCTGCACCGGCAGCGTCATGTTGGGATAGCCACGCTCGTCATGGGTCAAACCGGTCACGTGAAAGTTGTAACCTTCTCCGGCATGCGCCATTTCCGGCACCCCGTCGCCGTTGGTGGCGTAGGGAAGATAATCTGTGACTGACTTGTGGGTGTGGCGCCGCGGCATGACCTCGATCTCGTCGGCGGGAGGGATAACCACTTTCTCGCTCATGTGGCCGACACATTCGTCCATCATGAACATCACCGGCACGCGATACTCTTCGGCCAGGTTGAAGGCTTTGATGGTCAGGTCAAAACATTCCTGCGGAGAATTGGGGCAGAGAGCGATCACTTCGTAGTCGCCATGGGAACCCCAGCGCGCCTGCATCATGTCAGCTTGCGCGGGGAGAGTGGGCAGGCCGGTGGAGGGTCCGCCACGCTGCACATCGACGAACACGCAAGGCGTCTCGGTCATGGCGGCGTAGCCGATGTGTTCCATCATCAGCGAAAAACCCGGGCCAGAGGTCACGGTCATCGCTTTGGCGCCGCCCCACACCATGCCCTGCAAGGTGATCGAGGCTGCCAGTTCATCTTCCATCTGGATAAAAGTTCCGCCGACCGTCGGCACGCGCGAGGCGAAGCGCTCCACCACTTCGGTAGAGGGAGTAATCGGGTATCCGGCGGCGCATCTGCAGCCGGCGGCCAACGCGCCTTCGCAGCAGGCGTGATCGCCGTCCATGAAATGTGTGCCCGTTAGCACGCCATGAGGATCAGCTTTCATTTCTTACCTCCCTTAACGGCAGCAACTTTAGTCGCCGGTTTGACCGGCACACCCGAGGCGTCAACCTTGCTGGCACAAATCGCAAAATCGGGGCAATACATGCCGCACAAATCACAGCCGCTGCACTTTTCCGGATGCACAACATGCGGCGGATGGTAGCCCTTGGAATTGAAAGCGGATGAGAGCGCCAGCACGTGCGATGGACAAAACTCCACACAGAACCCGCAGGCTTTGCAACGCTCGACGACGATCGAAACACGTCCTTTTGCCATGAGATCTCCACACTCAACGGTGGTAGAAAAGCACCACGAAATCTGCAAGCGATTATGCCGGGTGAAAACTATGTCCGATGTGACAGACATCACGGCTATACGTGAGGG
>JBAVAA010000157.1:0-9575 GCA_049585515.1 Terriglobales bacterium
ATGTAAAGGGAAACCCGCAACCCGAATCCAAGCTCAAAGATCGAATCGAGAAAGACGCGCTCGCACTATGCCGCGCGCTCGGCTACGACCTGAACACGGTGGAGTTTGCGGTAGAGGGTGGCGTCCCCTATGCGATCGACTTCATGAATCCCGCCCCGGACGCGGAAATCACGTCGGTGGGCCAGCAGAATTTTGAGTGGATCGTGGACGCCGTGGCAGAAATGGCAGTGCAGAAAGCGCTGGGCGGAGAAAACCCCGTAGAGGAGTTGCGCTGGGCCGCGTTCTTGAACGGTCCCAAGTCGGTGGAAAGCCGTGCGGCCACTGCGCGGAAAAAGGCGTGAGCAGGTGTAGTAGCGGGCCTTTGCCGAAGCTAATTTAAGATTTTGCTGCGGGTCTGCCAACTCCCTGAAAGGGCGCTGGCCGGTACGAAACTTCCAAAGTATCTCAGGAACTACCAACCCTTTTGGCGCATCCGCTCAAGGATGAGTGCGCTGTAGGTATTCATGCGGTCGGGCCTCCGCCTCAGGGGTGCCGGCAGAATCGCGGCGAGCCGAGCCGCCGGTTCCCGGCCGATACTCCGAGCCGCCGTTCCATCGTAGTAACGACACGCCGACTCTGCACCATAAATACCAGGGCCCCATTCAACCACGTTGAGGTAGATCTCCAGAATGCGCCGCTTGCCGAGGACCAATTCGGCCACGGGCACGAGCGTGAACTCCGCACCCTTCCGTAGAACCGAACGGCCGGTTCCAAAAAATAGGTTCTTTACAAGTTGCTGCGTGATGGTGGAAGCTCCGCGAGTGCGACCACCTTCCAGATCGTCTTCGGCAGCGATCTCGACCTCGTGCCAATCGAACCCATGGTGTTGGTAGAAGCGCGCGTCCTCGGCGGCGATTACCGCGTGCTGCAGATCGGGCGAGATTTGGCTTAAGGGAATGAATTTGTAGCGTTTGTGATACGGAGTGTGGTGAATCCAGGCCTGAAAGCGGCGCTGGATGTGCACTGCAGTTGACGGTGGGTCGATCCACCGGGCGGCCAGCAGGATCAGCGCGGCCAGCGACCACATAAGCACAGCGCCGATGGCAAGCCATCGAACAAAGGATGAGAGAAGACCCTTGCGAAACGGTGTCTTCGAGTGTGTGTCTTGCTTTTCGGTCACATTTCAGAATACTAGCCTGGGCTGGGTTGCTTATCTTAGGCTTGGCCCCCATCCGGATCGGGCCCTTAGGTTCCACTCAGGGCAGGCTCTGCCCTGTCCCCACATGACCAAGCCATTAGGTATACTAGTTGGACTTCTGCCGGAGTGTCCCCTGCCTGGCAGCTCTGGATGCCGCGATGAAGCCTACATTCACGCTGGGAATCGAAGAGGAGTATCAGACCGTCGATCCCGAAACTCGGGACCTGCGCTCGCATATTCACGCCGAGATCATCGAGAAAGGCAAATTGATCCTGCAGGAGCGGGTCAAGACCGAGATGCACCAGTCGGTCGTGGAAGTGGGGACGTCAGTTTGCTCGAACATTAAGGAAGCGCGGGAAGAACTGAAAAATCTCCGCAAGCACATCATCCGGCTGGCACGGGAGAATGGCTTGCGAATCGCTTCCGCGGCGACCCATCCCTTCGCGGACTGGAGGGTGCAGGCGCTCACCCCGGGCGAGCGTTACAAGAACATTGTCGAAGATATGCAATTGGTGGCGCGCGCCAACCTCATCTTCGGTTTGCACGTCCACGTAGGCATCGAAGATCGCGAAACTCTAATCCACCTGATGAACCATGCACGCTATTTTGTGCCTCACCTGCTGGCGTTATCGTCGAATTCGCCTTTCTGGCTGGGGATGGATACTGGTCTGCACTCCTATCGCTGCAAGGTGTTCGATAAATTCCCGCGCACCAACCTGCCGGATTATTTCCCGAGCTGGGGCGAATACGAAAATTACGTCAAGCTGCTCGTCAAGACAAATTCCATCGACAACGCCAAGAAAATCTGGTGGGATATGCGTCCCCATCCGTTCTTCAACACGCTGGAGTTCCGCGTGTGCGATCTTCCGATGCGGCTCGACGAAACCATTGCGCTGGCGGCGCTAATCCAGGCGACCGTGGCGAAGCTCTACAAACTTTATTCGCAGAACCAGGGATTCCGCCTCTACCGCAGGTCGCTGCTGATGGAAAACAAATGGCGAGCCGCGCGCTATGGAATCAACGGGAAGCTCATCGACTTCGGCAAGCAGATGGAGGTTCCAGAGCGCGACCTGATCGAAGAGTACCTGGAGTTCGTCGATGACGTGCTCGACGAACTGGATTGCCGCGAAGAAGTGGAATACATCCGCGAGATTCTGAAGATGGGCACGGGCGCGGACCGCCAGTTGGACGTGTACCGCAATACCGGTGACATGAAAGCCGTGATGGACTACATCATTGAGGAAACTGAGGTGGGCGTGAACGATATGGATAGTATGCCCAGGGCCCGAGCCGTCTGATGAGCTTGATGAATACTGACTCGCAATCAAACGCTCAATCCAATCGACAACTGAATCGTATCCCTTTTGATCCGCAACTGACGCCCGGCGCGCGGAATGCAGTGCGCGTGTGCCTGCGCGTCCAGCCATCGGAAAAAGTCACTGTTATCACCGATGAGGTAAGCCTGGAAATCGCGGCGGCGATCGTCCACGAACTCGAAGATCTGGGCTGCCCCTACCAATCATGGGTGCTGGAAGATGTGGCGACTCGCCCGCTCACGGATTTTCCCCCCGCAATCGCGAAGGATCTGGAGTCAAGCCAGGTCAGTATTTTTGCGGTGCAAGCCCAGCCCAACGAACTGAAATCGCGTATGCAGATGACCGATGTGGTCAACAGGCAAAAAATCCGCCACGCCCACATGGTGAACGTCAACAAACGGATCATGCTCGAAGGCATGCGCGCCGACTTTCAGAAGGTAGACCGGCTCAGCATCAAAGTGCTGGAAAGGGTGCGCCAGGCGAAACAAATTCGCGCAAAAACACCTTCGGGAACGGACCTTGTGGCGGACCTGAGTCCCAATTACCGTTGGGTGAAGACAAGCGGGATCATCAGCACTGAGAAGTGGGGAAATCTGCCCGGCGGTGAAGTTTTCACCACTCCAGGCGAAGTAAACGGAACCTTTGTCATTGATGGAGTGGTGGGCGATTATTTGTGTGCAAAATTTGGCGATTTGAAAACACATCCGCTAACCATCAACATGAAAGCCAATCGGCTGATCGAGGCGCACTCGGCCAACAAAGAATTGAAAGATGATTTCTGGGCCTACACTCATAAAGATGAGAACAGCAACCGCGTCGGCGAATTTGCGATAGGAACGAACATCGAACTGAAGGACGTAATCGGAGAAATCCTGCAAGACGAAAAATATCCCGGCGTTCACATTGCGTTCGGAAATCCGTACGGGGCACACACCGGAGCCGAATGGTTTTCGTCGACGCACATTGATGTAGTGGGACGGAATTTCGATATCTGGGTAGACGGCGAGCAGATCATGCGTAGCGGGCAGTTCTTGATTGAGGCGTAGGGGCAGCCATTAGCTCTTGGCTGCTAGCTCTTGACTATTAGGCCTTGGCACTTAGCCCCCACCTGTCAGCCCCTAATTGGTTGGGCCAACGCAACTCACGGGAACGATTCGCTTCGTATCAGGGCATCGCTTTAGCGATGCCGCATTCGTTCGCTGATAACCGCCCCTTTAGGGGCTGTGGTAAAGCATCGGCGGGCTAACTCGCCCGTCCCCACAAACTGCCATGATCCCCTCCTACCGGCAAGACTTCAACACGCGATTCAACCCCGAAAAATACGAGCGCTTACGCGACGAAATGACGACGCGCTGCGGAATGGATGTTCCCTTCGCCCTTTGCGAGACGCCCTGCTTCTTTCCCAATGCGCTGGTCGATCGCATGGGAGAGGATGGCAAGACCCTGATCCGCCAGTTGGTCGACAATCTAGAGTATCGGGCGCGCTCGGAGGCTTCGATTCCATCAAAATTTCGCGTGCAAAACGAATCAGCCCATCCGATGTTTATCCAGGTTGACTTCGGGCTGGTGAGGGATTCGGCGGGCGAGTTACAGCCGAAGCTGGTCGAGTTACAAGCCTTCCCTTCCCTCTACGCCTATCAACCGGTTCTAGCGCAAGCATACATGGATGTATTCGGACTCAACCCAAAACTCCGCTACTTTCTGAGCGGTCTAGATTCCGCCTCGTACAAGAAACTTTTAAGCGACGCGATTGTCGCCGGACACGATCCGGCGAATGTGGCATTGCTGGAAGTCCATCCCGAGGAACAGAAAACGCGTCCAGATTTTCTGCTCACCGAGAAGCTGCTAGGAATTCGCACGGTCTGCATTACGAAGATCCGCAAAAAGGGGCATAGGCTGTTTTATGAAGACGGCAGCAAGCAGGTTCCGATTGAGCGAATCTATAACCGCACCATCGTCGATGAACTGGAGCGAAAGGGCGTCAGCCTGCCGTTTGATTTTCGCGATGACCTAGATGTTGAGTGGGCGGGTCATCCCAACTGGTATTTCCGCATCAGCAAATATTCGATTCCCTACTTGAACCACCCGTCGGTCCCGCGCACCTGGTTTCTAGATCAACTGCCGGAAGTGCCCGCGGACCTGGAGAATTTTGTCCTCAAACCTCTGTATTCATTTGCCGGACTGGGCGTCGTGATTGCGCCATCCCGCGCCGACATCGACGCGATCCCAGCGGCAAAACGCGGCGAATACATCCTGCAGGAGCGGCTGAATTTCACGCCAGTGGTCGAAACCCCATACGGGCCAACCAAAGTTGAACTGCGGATTATGTACGTGTGGCTCGATAAGTTAGTGCCGGTGTTGACCATCGTGCGCATGGGCCGCGGCCTCATGATGGGCGTGGATCACAACAAGAATATGGCCTGGGTGGGATCGTCAGCGGCGCTGATTGCCTCTTAGTTGCCGACCATTCCCCGCTCCACCATTCGGCAAAGCAACATCGACAGAGTTGCGCGCCGCACCGTTCTCACGTCACGCCCACTGGTGACATGGATCACTGGATCTATCGTTGATCGGTGGCATCATTGCCATCCCATCGCCCCATCCCTGGCGATCATGAGGATCAAATGGCCGCTCTTCCCTCCGTCTCTCTTCCGTCCGTGAGTTCTCGAATTTTGAATGCCAACCTGGAAGCCCGGATCATGAGCGCCGACGACGCTGCCGCGCTCATCGAATTCGGCACTCGCATCGGCATGAGCGGATTCACCGGCTCCGGTTATCCGAAAGCCGTGCCGATGGCATTGGCCCGTCGCATCTCGGATGCCAACCTGCGTGGTCAGAAAGCTCAGGTCAGCATTTTCACGGGCGCCTCCACCGGCCCCGAGTTGGACGGCGCGCTCGCCAAGGCCGGAGGCATCCAACTCCGTCTCCCCTATCAGTCGGATCCCGAAACGCGAAAAAGAATCAACGCCGGCGAAATGGAGTACATGGACATCCATCTCGGCCACGTCGCCCAATACGTAGAAAACGGATTCCTGGGCAAAATGGACTGGGCGCTTATCGAGGTCACAGCGATTCTCGAAGATGGACGGCTGGTCCCCAGTTCCTCGGTAGGCAATAACCGGACGTGGATCGAACAGGCGGAGAAGGTGATTCTCGAAGTGAATGCCTGCCAACCGGCTGAACTGGAGGGCATGCATGACATCTACTACGGCCTCCAACCGCCGCCCAACCGCCAGCCGATTCCACTGGTGCATACCGGCCAAAGGATTGGCACTCCTTATCTTCACGTTCCGCTGGAAAAAGTCGCCGCGGTAGTGCTCACCGATTCTCCCGATCGCAACAGCTCATTCAAAGCACCGGATATTACCTCCCGCCTGATTGCCGGCCACATTCTGGAATTTCTCGGCTGGGAGGTGCAAAAAGGTCGCATTCCCCCGTCGCTCTTGCCCCTGCAATCGGGCGTAGGGAACATCGCCAACGCCGTCCTGTTCGGCCTGCTGGAAGCGCAGTTTGAAAATCTGACCTCCTACACCGAGGTCATTCAAGACGGCATGATCGAACTCCTGCGCAGCGGCAAGCTCACCTGCGCCTCGGCAACCGCCTTTTCTCTCAGTCCGGAAGTGATGGAGAAGGTCAACGCTGAAATGGCGAATTATCGCGAGCGCATTGTTCTTCGCCCCCAGGAAATCTCCAACCATCCAGAAATTATCCGGCGCCTCGGCGTAATCGGCATGAATGGAATGATTGAGGCCGATATCTACGGCAATGTGAACTCCACCCACGTCATGGGATCGCGAATCCAGAACGGCATCGGAGGGTCTGGGGATTTTGCGCGCAACGGATACCTGGCAATCTTCATGGCTCCCTCCACCGCGCAAAAAGGGGACATCACCACCATCGTGCCGATGGTGTCGCATATCGATCATACCGAGCACGACGTAGATGTGGTCGTGACCGAACAGGGTCTCGCCGATCTCAGAGGCCTGTCGCCACGGCAAAGAGCCAAAGTCATCATTGAAAAATGCGCGCACCCCGACTATCGTTCTCTGCTGCGCGACTACCAGGAGCGCGCGGAACGATTGTCCTTCGGCAAACACACTCCTCACCTGCTCCACGAGAGCCTGGGCTGGCACGACCGTTATGTGCGCACCGGACGCATGCGTCCGCGCCAAGAGTGAAGTTCCTCTTGTAGAAACGGAGCTTGCCCCGTCTCGGGCTCCCCCACTGTGTTCGAGCATGAACAGTAACGGCGGGGCCGCGAGAAAGAGTAGCGCCGCCGTCTCGGCGGCTGTCGTGGGGGCGTCCCGCCCCCCACCCAACAACTCTCAACCCCCATATCCTCCTCAGCCCGGTTGACCCGGCCCCGATGACCGCCTACCATTACGCCTTCGTGGGCTAAAGCCATCTCTGCCGCCCCGAACGTAGAATCAAAGACGACGGCGTCGGACAACAGTGTCCACCCCGCACAATCCCATGGACATGCTCGGCCAAACTGTCTCCCACTACCGCATCCTGTCAAAGCTCGGCGGCGGCGGCATGGGCATTGTTTACGAAGCCGAAGATCTCCGCCTCGGCCGGCATGTCGCTCTCAAGTTCATCCCCGAACATCTGGCCAAGGACCCACGCGCCTTGGAACGGTTCACACGCGAGGCGCGCGCCGCGTCCCAACTCAACCAGCCCAACATCTGCACCATCCACGACATTGAAGACAACGGCGGGCATCCCTTCATCGTCATGGAGAAACTGGAAGGCGAGAGCCTGAAGCAGCGGATTCATGGCAAGCCCTTGGAACTGGACGACCTGCTCGACATCGCAGTGCAGGTGGTGGACGCGCTCGCAGCCTCTCATGCCAAGGGGATTGTGCACCGCGACATCAAGCCGGCAAATATTTTCCTGACCCCCAATGGACAGGTAAAGATTCTCGATTTTGGGCTCGCGAAGCTGGCAAAAGATGGGAGTCTCGGCACCAGTACCGACTCATCGCTCGAGGAATCGCTGACCCAGGTGGGGGTAATTCCTGGGACGGCGGTGTATATGTCACCGGAACAGGCTCGGTCCGAAGACCTCGACGTACGCAGCGATATTTTCTCTTTTGGCGTAGTGCTCTTCGAAATGGCCACCGGCAAAAAGCCTTTCACCGGAAACAACGTGGTGATGACTCTGCATGCGGTCATCAATTCGAAGCCCGCGTCGCCGCGGTCCATCAATCCCGCCGTGCCTCCGGAACTCGAAGCCATCATCGGGAAAGCGATGGAAAAGGATCGTAACCTCCGGTACAAGAACGCGACGGAGATGAAAGCTGACCTGGTGAATCTGAGGAGAGCGACCGACCCGACCCTGCGCAGCGGGCTTCGTCACGTGAGTGGACTGCACGCGAAAACGAACACCTTCCAGAAATCGAGTTCCAATCTGAAGTGGGTGGTCATCGGTCTAGCCGGGATACTACTGATGATAGTAGCGGCAGCGGGGACATGGTTCGTTAAATATCGGGTGTCTCCGGCACCGGCAAGCAATCGCACGATAGCGGTGCTGCCACTGCAGAACATCAATAACGACGCAGAGAGCGAGTTCTTGCAATTCGCCCTGGCCGATGAAATTGCGAACGCCCTGACCCATGCGCGTTCGCTGGAGATCAGGCCCTCCTCGGCAACCCAGAAATACGCCAGCGCCGAAACCGATCCGGCCAAAGCAGGGCGTGAGTTGGGAGTGGGAGTGGTGGTAACCGGACACTTTCTGCGTCGCAACAAGACCGTGCAGGTGACGCTCGAAGCGGTGGACGTAAAGGAAAACCGAGTGATCTGGACGGGCGAATTCAGTGCGCCAGTCGATAACCTGATTTCCCTGCAGGGTCAGATGTCGATCAAGGTGCGCCAGGATCTGGTGCCAGCACTGGGTATCACGCGTGCGGCCGTTGAAAAAAGCAGCGCTCCGGCGAATCGCGACGCATACGACGCATATTTGCGAACCTTCGATATCCAGCACGAAGGGAAGCTTAACAAAGACGCTATCGCCATACTGGAGCAGGTCGTAAGCCTTGATCCGAATTACGCGCCGGCCTGGGAGGCACTCGGACGCCGCTATTACTTTGACGCGATCTATGCAGGCGGCGGTACCGCGGAATATCAGCGCTCGAATGCGGCCTACCGGAGGGCGCTCGCGCTCGAACCGGACCGCGTAAGCGCGGCTGGATTTCTGGCCACCAACGAAGTGGAGATGGGAAATCTGGACAAGGCTTATCAGGATGCACGCGCGCTGGTAGAGAAACGTCCGGACAATGCATTTGCGTATTATTCGCTGGCTTATGTATCGCGTTACGCCGGGCGCTTAGAGGAAGCCCAGCGCGAGTGCGACAAGGCGTTGGCTATCGATTCGAGGAATTACACTTGGCGTTCGTGCTCAACTGCTTTCTTCGAGCAGGGCAAGTTGGCGCGGGCAATGGATTATCTCAACCTCGACGCAGGCTCGGAGTGGTCGAACGCGAATCTGGTTTCAGTGCTGATGCGGGAGGGAAAGACGGCGGAAGCGCAGCAAGTAGCGACGAAGATGACCGACAACCCGACCATGATGCGGCCGTTGCTGCAGGCCTGTCTGAGTAAGGCGCCGCAAACCGAAATCCACCGGCTCGCGGAACAGGCGGAAAACCAGTTATTGCCGGAGCAGGATCCGGAATTGAAATACAAGCAAGGAGCGGAACTGGCGGCGTGCGGCGAAAAAGAGATTGCCTTCAAGTTTCTGCGGAAGGCAGTGAGCGGGAATTATTGTGCGGAACAGGCGTTGCAGTCCGATCCACTGTTGGTCAGTGTGCGTGGCGATGCTGAGTTTCGTCAGATCGTGCAGGCCGCCCACGATTGCCGGCAGAAATTCGAGGCCGCGCAGGGAGCGGCCCGGTAAGAAAACGCTTGAGAACTAGTTTTCGGGCAATCTGTGGGACTGAATGCCACAGAATCCAGCCCCGGAGGGACGACTGAAGTTAGGCCGTGCGCTTCAGAGTGTGCGTGAGAGCTAGTTTTCACGCAAATGGGGTGGGACGGGGTGTAAGAGAATCCAGCCCCGGAGGGACGACTGAAGTTAGGCCGTGCGCT
>JBAVAA010000158.1:0-4360 GCA_049585515.1 Terriglobales bacterium
GGAAAGGGCCGGGTTGACACGCCCGGCCCCACAAAAAACCTCAGTTGTCCGCTGTTATGGTTCGCCGAATAGATCCGAAATCGCGTTGGTGGTGAGATCGCAGGCATGGTTCAGGCAAGGCAGCCCGAATCCGCCTTCGATCGTCCTGAGCAACGAGAAATGTGTGTAGAAAACTTTGCTCTGCAGAGTATGGAAGCCATAGTTGGTATCGACGATGGCTGCCACTCGGTTAACCGTCGGAGAGATGCTGTAGTCATCCTCGTCCCAAATTGTAATGATCACGTTGTGGCCCTGGCTCCAGACTGGCGAGGCATGGATCGCTGTCACGATTTTCTGTAGGGCTTGATCGCCCAGCGCCATCAATGCCGGGTTCAGGCCAACCTGGGTGCCGTTGTCGTTCGGATCGAATTGACAAAATTGGGTGCCGTTGCCGCGACCGTGCTGGTCATTGCACTGGTTGGGGGCGATGAAAGAGTAATTCGGCACTTTGCCCGACGCCAGGTCGCTATAAAGGCCGGTGGCTCCGTCAAACCCCACCGAATTGGCCAGGCTGTTTTGCGGGTTGGTCCCTCTTTGCGTGGACCGGAAATAAACGAACGGATTGTGCTTCACCGCGTAAAGAGCAACAATCTGCCCGGAGTTGAAAGTGGGAGGCGTGGCGGGCCAGAGATTGTTAAACAGTGTGAAGTCGGTGAGGTTCGAAAAGTTGCCGTCGCTGTTATCCACCTTGTTCGCGCCCGATAGTGGGAGGCTTTCCTGATAACTCTTGTATGTTTTTCCCACCGCCACTAACTGATCTGCGATGCTGATGCCCAGCGTGTTGGGATTAGCGGCATACGATTTAACTCCGTCGATGTTGTTGACGCCTGGAGGTCCAGTGGTTTCGTTGCTGTAGTCAATGGCCGGCGTGGCTGCATCGATTCCGCTGCCCCAAATTGGGCAGATTGGAGTTGCATCTACTTCAAAATTCGTGACGCCCGTTGCCAGGTTGGGTGAGCAGGCCCCATTGTGCCAATCCGGCGAATTGTCATCCAGCACGCCGAAGTTCGATCCGCCGTTGGTTTCCAGATAGTTCGTCAGGCTGGGATGGGCGACCGCGAAATAGTTGGTGGCGAGGTTGGAGGAGTTTGCGTACTTGGTCGTGAACGGCGCCGCCGGATTGTGGAGGACCTGGGCAAAACCATGATTCTCCATCATGATGACCCACACGTGATCGAGAGTGGGAACACCCGTGGGCACCGGGCCTTCCTGAGCAAATGCCATGCTAACCGACAGGGCCAACAGAGCAGGAATAAGCAAAGCTTTAAACTTCATGGGCGGAGTCTCCTCAGAGCTTCAGATTGGTGGTGATCGCCGTTGACTGTGCAGCGGCAAGGCCGTCAAGTTAGCACCCGATTGTGATCGGCATGTGAACGGAAGGTTAAAGTTCGATGAATGGAGCGCGGAATCAGCCACCAGAGCGGCAACTGATGAATGCGGGAACGTTGACGATCCTTCGCGGGAACGTTGACGATGCTTCGTATCAGGGTATCGCTTTAGCGATACCGCACGTCTGTTGAAATTAGACGCCCCTTCTGGGGCTGGATTTCCCGGCCCGGCTACTGTCCTTCATGCTTCTCGATCTTGCTAGCCACCTTCACCCCGCTCAGCCCATTGACGTACTTGGAAACTCCTCGATAAAGGGACTCGGCAATTCGCTCCCGGTGCTCCGACGTCTCCAGTTTGCGCTCGTCCGTAGGATTCGACACGAACGAAATCTCGGCCAGAATCGAGGGCAAGTTCGCGCCGATCAGCACAATAAATGGCGCCTTCTTGATCCCGCGATTGCGAACGCCAGCGCTGTTCAGCGCCAGCCCGCCGTAAAGCGATTCCTGCACGTCGCCGGCAAACTCCCGCGATTCATCGATTTTGTCTTTGAGCGCGATTTTCTTGACCAGGTCTTGCAGTTCGTGGATCGATTTCTCCGACACCGCATTCTCGCGCGCCGCCACTTCCAGCGCCTCCGGCGATGACGTGAAATTGAGGTAGTAGGTTTCCACGCCGCGCGCATCCGCATCGCGACTCGAGTTGGCGTGAATCGAGATGAACAAATCCGCCCGCTCCCGGTTCGCAATCGCCGTGCGGGTTTCGAGTGGGATGAAGGTATCGTCCCGCCGGGTGTAAATCACTTCGGCGCCCAGGCGCGTTTCCAGCAAACGGCCCAGCCGCTTGGCCACGTCCAGCACCACATCTTTCTCCAGCAGGCCATTAGGACCAATCGTCCCCGTGTCGTGGCCTCCGTGCCCCGCATCAATCACGATCTTGCCGATCTTTAGCCCTAGTGCTCGCGTCAACGACCGGTCACCCGCAGCATTCGGACGCGCTTCCCGGGAAACAGAATTGTCCAGAAGATCTGCGGTTTCGGAAGCCTCCGCCGGCGCTGCGGATCGAGACTTGTTCCGGCGCGGTGACAGAGTCGAAGTCACCGGCGGTGTTGAGATTTCGTTCGAATTTTCGATCGAATCCTTCGGACTTTGTTCCGCCTCGACGATCGTCTTGGGAATCCTGTGGTTCGACCCGTTGACCGCAACCGTGGTTTTAATCACTCCCTTGCCGTTCGTCAGCTTCTCCGAGGCGGGTGTGGAATCCGTGCTCGCAACTTCGGCGGGCAAGTCCGTTTCCACCAGTCCAGATTTCGATGAGCCACTTGGATTCTTGGAGACGGATCCCGGTCGCGCTCTCGGCGCCGCAGGCTTCGAATCTCGCTCGGCTGTATCGCCCGAGTCATCCTCGGATTCAGCCGCCATCGCAATGCCAGCTTGGTCTGGACCCACATTCGCCTTAGAGCGGTCCGCCTTGGAAAGGACACTGTCTCGTTTCTGCTTGCCGTGGATATCAATAATGAGCCGATACGGGTCCGGCAGCAGGAACGCATCGTAGCGTGCCAGGTCGTCCACTTCCAGTACGATTCGCGTGCGCCCCGGCTCAAATTCGGCAACTCGGATTTTCTTCAGGAAGCCGTCATCGACGTCGAACGTCTTGCCTACCAGCGTCGAGGCCAGCTTTGTATCGCGCAGGTCGAAAAAAATCCGGTCTGGATTCGAGATCCGCCGCGACCCGAACTTAACTTCCTGCTCCACGTCAATGGCAACACGCGTGTAGTCGGGCGTGGACCAGTGGCGAACTCCCGTAACCCGCGGCAACGTGCTGCGGCGGGCGCTTGCCGCGTCGGCGGATTCGACCGCCTCGTCACCGCCAGCGCTGGTACTGCCGCCGACCTTGCCACTGGAAGACCGCTGCTTGCGCGCCGCCTTCTGCGCCGAGCGCTCCATCGCCTCCGCCTCGGCATCGATTTCCTTCACCGCGGCCCGCGCGTCGTCCGCCAGCCGGTTGCGGGGATAGCGTTGCACAAAGATTTCGAACGTCGTGCGCGCCTCTTCGGGATCGTTCAGATCATCTTTGTAGATCTCGCCGATCGTGAATAGAGCATCGAAGCGATACTTGCTGCCGGGATATTCCTTGCGCAGGAAGCGATACTGGTCTACAGCGCCGCGCAGAATCTTGTTGTCGTCAAAACGCCGCCCCATTTCCACCATGAGCTCGGCGGTCGCCACCACGCTCGGGTCTGCCTTCGACGATGTAGGAGAACCGAAGTAAACGCGGCGGTAGGAGTCGATCACGCGCTGATATTCGCGGCGCGTGCGCTCTCCTACGGGACGCCCATTGAGAGCCTCCCGCATCCGCTCCGCCTTGGCAAATTGCTGCCGAGCCCAGGCATCATTGTGGTGGACGCGAGAAGAACCGGAAGCCAGCGGCGCCAGCAAAAGCGCTGCGCCAAGGCAAAAGGCGAGGCCGCCTCGAGTTAGGGTCGTAGAAAGCATTGAATCATTGAGTCATTGAGCCATTCAATCATCGGATCATGAGGTCAATGATTCAATACCTCAATGACTCAATGATTCAATGACTTCGCTCCCCGCTACCACGCGGGACGCACGCTAGTCCGTATTGCTTATATGCAGCACGCCACGAGCATCGCGCTCCACCACTACCGGTTCAGGCGCCGGGCTCCTGAACGCCGAGCTGCCGAACGCAGGGTTGCTGAAAAGGTGCGGCGTCCCCGGTTCGCTGCCGCCCTTATACAGGTTCGTGATCCGGCGCACATAGTTCTGCGTCTCCCGGAAATGCGGAACCCCCGCACTCCGCGCCACCGCTCCCGATCCCGCGTTATAGGCTGCCAGACTAAGAGAAACGTTCCCCCCGTAGCTATCCAGCAACTTTCTTAGATGCCTAACCCCGGCATCCACGTTTTGTTGCGGGTCAAACGGATTGGAAACATTCAGCGAGCGGGCGGTCGAAGGCATCAATTGCATCAGCCCCATGG
>JBAVAA010000159.1:0-6389 GCA_049585515.1 Terriglobales bacterium
CGGGGGAATAGCCGATGATTGTGCTGGTAAAGCCCGCGGCGGCGTAGGCGGGCACGATGTTCGACTCGCCCTGCAAATCAGCCAAGGTCAACGGAAGAGAATCGAGAGTGCCCTGCGAGGGCGCACTCAGATAAGTCGGCAAGAAATTCGTTGGCGTGACCAGGGCTTGCTTGTTGGGGCGTAGTTGCACGTTCTGATGGACGGCATGCACGCCTACGTAGCGCACCTCGGCCAGAAAATCCTTGGCGAAAGTGTGCTGGATGCCGAAATTCCAGGTGATGGCGTAGGGATCTTTTAAGTTGACGGGCATGCGGCCGGAAGTTGCGGCCCGAGCGGCGGCGGCGTTTGGATAGGTAACCACTTCTCCGGTGCCGCCGGGCAATCCGCCGTTTGCGAGGAAATTGGGGCTAGGTACGTTGAGGTCGACGTCCTCGGAGTGGTTCAACTCCGGAACCAGCGAGTTGTTGATGATGTTATCGAAGAGAACGTCGTAACCGATGCCGAAGCCGCCGCGCACGGAAGTGTTGCTGATCCAACTGGGCGTCCATGCGAAACCCAATCGGGGCATGAAGTTTTTCTTCGGGGCACGGGGAGCATCGAAGGAGATGAGGCCGGGCACACTGGCGATCTCATTCAGTGCCTGCAATTTCAAAACCGCTTGCGGAGTGGTGTATTCGTGGCGGAGTCCGAGGTTCAAGCTCAGGTTGCTGCGCACGCGCCAGTTGTCGTTGGCGTAGGTGTAGAACGCGAACTGATTGTTATCGTCGACCGCAACGCCCACGCTGCGTTCGCCGACCTGATCTGGGCTTATGTCTTGCAGGAATAAACCCAAGGTAGAGTATTCGTAGTCGCCGCGCAGGCGCTGTACGAAGGATTGAGGAGAGATGTACTTCCTGATCTCGCCGCCGAAGCGCAGATCGTGGTTGCCTTTACGGACTGCAAGATTGTCGATCAGTTGATAGGTGTTGATGATCACGTAGTTGGGCGCACTGGAGTTAGGACCGAACTGCAGGCCGGCAAGATCGGCGAAATTGAAGCTGGGAAAAGTATCCAGGCCGGGAAATGACGGGCTGGGAGCGAAAGTGCCGTTGTAGAGGCGGCTGTAGCCGAAACGAGCCTCATTACTAATGCTGGGCGAAAATGTGTGGTACTCGCTGATGTTCACCAAATGGCTGCGGGTAGGACTCGTGCCGTAGAAGACGGAAAGATTCGGCGAAGTGTCCGGGGCGGTAATCTTCGCGTAGATGGAGCGGATGCGAAGGCTATCCTTCTGCGAGATGTTGTAATCCACCGAGGTGACAGAGGTGAGATTGTTCTGATAACTAGGGGCAGCAACCGAGAGCGTACCGACTGGGATTTGAGTGCCTTCGACGGTAATGAATCCGCCGGATGGACAGGGGCTGTTGCCGGAAGCGCCGCACGCCTGCGTGGCTGGCGCCAGATATTTCTCGAGAACTCCGAGGTTGGTGGCGGAGAGACCGGAGAGGCCGTTCAAGGTCGTATAACCTGCCGAAGTGGGCGAGAGCACGACTCCGAGAGAGCCCTCGAATCCGTTCGGGTTGTATTCCAGATTCTGAAAGAAGAAGAGCTTGTCTTTGATAATGGGGCCGCCGACCTGGCCGCCAAAGCGGTTGTTGTCGTAGCGTGGATTCTTGCTGCATTGACAGAGCGCATCTATGCCGTTCAAGTTGCGATTCTGAAAATACTCATAGGCTCTTCCATGAAAGGAGTTCGTTCCACTGATCACTACAGTGTTGAACTGCCCGCCATTGGAGTGGCCGAACTCCGGTGAGAATTGATTTTGGAGGACAGAAAGACTGGCGACGGCGTCGTTAGGAACCGTCGCCACAGGACCAGGGTTGTTCTTATTGTTGTTGTCTACCCCCTCGACGGTGAAATTGTTGTTATAGGCGCGTTGGCCGCTGACGGAGGGGCCGCCGCTGCCGGAGCCAAGGCCGCCGGTCGAAGAAACTCCGGCATTCAGCAGGGCCAGATTCAACACGCCCGAGCCCTGGGAGGCGGCTGGCAACGTGGCCATCTCGTGATTGTCGAACGTGGACTCCAACTGGGCGGTTGTCGTGTCGATGGTCACGCCAGCCTCGCTGACCTCCACGACCGTCTTTACTGTCGACGGGAGGAGCGAGACGTCGAGAGTCACCTGCTGATTCAAGAGAACGGCGAGGTCGTTGACCTGTTTCGCGGCGAAACCCTGGGCTTCGATGGTGACGTTATATTTGCCAATCGCCAAATTCACGAAATGAAACTCGCCGCGATCATTGGTGGTGGTGGTAGTCAGAACACCAGTATCGACAGCTTTCGCGGTCAGCCGGGCGCCGACGACGGCGGCGCCGGAGTTGTCGGCGACCCTGCCGACAATGTCGCCGCTGATTGCCTGGGCAGAGGCGAACCGAACCCAGCCGAGGGGGACGGACAGCAGAAGAACGAGCACAAAGCACCGGTACCGGGGATGAATATGCATAGTGTCGGATATTGTATCCAATCTTGAAGGTCTTGCAAGCGGTTTTTTTTTATGGGAGCAAGAAATACGACAGCTGCCTCGGGAGAGAGTGTGCGGCACCGAAGGAACGGGTGGCGTCAGGTCAGCAGGTCGCAGGCATTAGATCAGCGGCTTGTCCATGGCAGCGCCCCAGATATCGCCGACGGTGAAGCCTTCGGGGAACGGATCTTCGGGATCAACTACGTATTGAGCGAAGCCGGTGATCCAGGCGGTGCCGCTGAGGGTCGGCACAACTGCGCGATATTTGCCCACCTGCGTTTCGCGCACGAGACAGCCGGTGAATATAGTTCCTAAAATGCCTTCATGCGGGAACGGCTGGTTGAGGCTCAGCTTGCCTTTGGCGTGATTTACGGCCATTCGCGCGCACGTGCCGGTTCCGCAGGGGGAACGATCAATGGCACCGGTCCAAGTGGCGGGGAGATTCCAGTCAAGCTCTCCGGTTGAGACGACGACGGCGTTCTTTGCGACGGCGTCGGGGTTCGTCGGCGGGCCGGTGAGTTGGGCGATGGTGACACCACGAATGCCGGGATTTTCGGGATGCGACACAGGCAATTGCTCGCGAGCGGCAGCCTTGATCATTTCGCCGATGCGGACGATGTCCCGTCCCTCGTCGGGTGCTAGCTTGAGGCCAAGGGGCTGGGCTTCGGCGATCACGTAGAACATGCCTCCGAAAGCGACATCCACGGTCACGGTTCCGAGATGCGGCACTTCGATTTTTGCGTCGAGATGGGTGGCGAAGGCGGGGACGTTCTCGAATGTGACGCGTTTTACCTTGCCATTTCGGACTTCAGCCTGAACGACGACGAAGCCGGCGGGTGTGTCGAGATTGATGGTAGTGATGGGCTCGATCGCCGGCACCATGCCGGTTTCGATGAGCGTGGTGACCACACAAATGGTGTTGGTGCCCGACATGGGCGGATATTCGACCTGCTCCATGATGACGAAACCGGCGTGCGCTTTGGGATTGGTGGGCGGAAGCAACAGATTGCAGTTGGCGGCGGGATAGCCCCTGGGCTCGCGAAGCATCAATTTCCGAAGGCCGTCAACATGCTGTTCCAGGTAGGTTTTCTTCTCGAACATCGTGTTTCCAGGTACGTCGAGCACGCCGCCCGTGATTACGCGGCCATGCTCACCGCAGGCATGGAGATCCACCGCCGAAATCAATCTTGATAATCGCATCGATCGACCTTTCCTTAGGGCCTGGCTTTCTCCAGACAAACCTCAGGCCGCGCCGCACGCTGGTTGGCGTAACGCAGGGCTCCATATACGGGAACTCCCAACAATATTAAGAGTAGCCCAGGCCAGGTGCTGGTGGGGCGATAGGCGAGGAGAGCCAGCAAAATTGTGCTGGTGCAAACAATGTGAAGCGCGGGCACGACCGGATACCCGACGGTGCGGTACGGGCGTTCCGCTTGAGGGCGCGTGAAACGCAAGCGGAACAGTCCAAGCACGGTGAGGATGTAAAACAGCAGAACGGCTGAGATCACGTAATCGAGAAGGTTGCTATAGACATTGCCGAACTTGCCGGTAACGGGATCGTAAGTGCGGGGCAAGACGAGAAGCATAGCCCAGCTTCCCTGGACAAGAAGCGAGCGTCCCGGGACATGCGCGCGGTTGAGGCGGGCGGCAGCGGGCACGAAAAGCTGTTCGCAAGCCATCGCGTAATAAACGCGAGCGCCAGTCATGATCAGGGCATTCACTGCGCCGAAGGTCGAAACCATGATGGCAATGGCCATCGCGATGGTTCCGATGCCAGGGAAGATGACACGCAACGTTGCGGTGGCTACACGGTCAGCGGGAGCATGCTGGATCGCGGCGAGAGGCAGCGTCGTCAGGTAGGCAACATTGGCAAGGAGGTAAAGCAAGATCACGGTGGCAGTTCCGATCACCATGGCCAGGGTTACGTTGCGGCGGGCGTCTTTCACCTCCGCGGCGGCGAATGCGATGTTATGCCACGCATCGGCGGAGAAGAGAGAACCGGTCTGCGATACGCAGAGGGCTATAAACAGGCCGAAGGCGCTGCCGGCGGTCAGGCCAGGGACGATCGGCTCGAAGCCATGGCGGGTCCAAAGATTCGAAAAATTCGCGTGGAGCGCGGCGGCGTTGGTTCCTAGGAAAAGCCCGACCGCGATCAGTGCGAGGAGCGTGCCGATCTTGGCTACGGTTGAAACGTTCTGAACCACGCGACCGTAGGTGAGGCCGCGGCTATTGGTGGCGGTGAGCAGGACGATCAGTAGAATCGCGACCAGTTGCACCATCGACAGCGACACAGCGTAGTGCGAACTTAGAAAGATTGGCGGGACCAGATAATTATCTTCGGCGATGCGCGGCCAGAGCACCCCGCAGAAACGGCCGAAGGCCACGGCCACGGCCGCTATGGTGCCCGTCTGAATGACGGTGAATAGAGTCCAGCCGTAGAGGAATCCCCAAAGCGGCGAGAACGATTCACGCAGATAGATGTACATGCCGCCGGCACGGGGCATCATGCCGGCGAGTTCGCCGAAACAGAGAGCGCCGGTGATGGTGAGGAGGCCGGCGATGCCCCAGGCCACGAGGAGCCATCCGGAGCTGCCGATGAGGCGTGACATATCGGCGGAGACGATAAAAATTCCCGAGCCGATCATCACGCCGACGACGACCATGGTGGCGTCGAAAAGGTTCAATCCCTGGCGGAATTGAACGCCCGCTGGGGCCGTTTCTTGCGGGTGGGGCGAGGCATCCTGACTTTGTTTTGGCATTCCTTCTTTTGTCATTCGCAAGAGATCATTCCACGTAGAGATCGTTGGCCAGAAATCATTCCGCCAAAGCCAAGGTTTTGCGAGGGCCGAACAGAGAATTAGGACCCGCTCGTGCCGATGCCGTCAGCCTATCACGAAAAATTGGATATAATATACTCTTTAATGACCGGCCGATGGAGTAGACTTTGCCGCACGCGCGCAATCGCGCCGAAAAAACGGATACTTGGCGAGCCGCTGGGAGGTCGCTATTGATGAATTGGAAGGGTGTGATGCCCGCAATCTCAACCTGTTTCGATGAGAACTACCGCGTCGATCACGAATTCATGAAGCGCCACTGCCGATGGCTGCTGGATGAAGGCTGTACAGGGATCATTGCACTCGGCACATTGGGCGAAGGTGCGACACTCAGCTTTGACGAAAAGCTTCAGGTACTACGGACTTGCATCGGTGCAGCGGATGGGCGAGCTCCGGTGGCGGCGGGGATTTCGTCGCTCTCGACGGCGGGGGCAGTGGAGCTGGCGGTGGCGGCCGTCGATCTTGGTTGCGCGGGGCTGATGGTTCTGCCGCCCTACGTCTACCAAGGAGACTGGCGCGAGGTAAAGGCGCACGTAGCGGCGGTGTTCAAAGCGGTCCGGGTGCCCTGCATGCTCTACAACAATCCGGTGGCGTACGGAACAGATTTTCTTCCCGAGCAGGTTCAGGAACTTTCTGCTGAACACGAGAATCTTCGCGCGGTGAAAGAATCGAGCACGGACGCGCGGAGGGTCAGCGCAATTCGGGCGCTGCTCTGTGACCGGCTGGAAATTTCGGTAGGTGTGGATGATGCGGTTATGGAAACGGCTGGCGTGGGCGCATCGGGTTGGGTTTCAGGGCTGGCAAATGCGCTGCCCAGGGAGTCGGTGAAGCTGTTTACGCTTGCGGTCAATGGCGAGCGCGAGAAAGCGTTCGAGTTATACCGCTGGTTTCTGCCGTTGTTGCGCATGGACACCGTGCCTAAGTTTGTTCAACTTATCAAGCTGGTGCAAGCGGAAGTGGGGATGGGAAATGCAAGAGTACGTCCACCGCTGCTCGAACTGGCGGGATCGGAATTGGACGAGATGCGCAGGACAATTACCGGCGTCCTGCGAAACCGA
>JBAVAA010000160.1:0-3191 GCA_049585515.1 Terriglobales bacterium
CACCACGATCAGTTTCAGCGATCCGGTCATGGTCGAAGGCAAGCCGCTCGACAAGGGAACCTACGGATTGCACATGATCCCGAACGCCGATGAATGGACAATCATTTTCTCGAAGAACTCGACCTCCTGGGGATCGTTCACCTACGACGAAAAAGAAGATGAGCTGCGCGTGACGGTGAAGCCCAAAGCAGCCGATATGCATAACGCGTTGACCTATGTCATCGACAACCTGCAAAAGGATTCAGCGGTGGTCGAGATGGAGTGGGAGAAAGTAGCGGTCCCGTTCAAAGTTTCAGTGGATGTCCACGATGTGGTCGAGGCGAGCCTGAAGAAGCAATTGCGTAATCTTTCGCAGTACACCTGGACGAGCTGGGACAACGCCGCCAATTATCTGCTCGCGGAAAAGGTCGATATGGACGATGCACTGAAATATTCAGATAAGTCCATCGAGAATGAAGACCGCTACGAGAATGAGATGACCAAATCGCAGGTGTTGACGGCCCTCAATCGCAAGGACGAGGCCGCCGTCGCGGAAAAGAAGGCGGTGGCACTCGCGGGCCCGCTGCAACTCCACCAATATGCCCGGCAGTTGCTGGGTGAAAAGCGCAACGAAGAGGCCTATACCATCTTCCGCGATAATGCGCAGAAGCATCCCGACCAGTGGTTCGTGCATACTGGCCTGGCTCGCATGTACAGCGCGCAAGCCAAGTTCGACGATGCCGCGAAGGAAATGAAGGTATCGATGGCCGCGGCTCCCGCCGACCAGCAGGTCTACCTGGGCGGACTGGAGAAGCGACTGGAGGCTAAGCAGGACATTAACTAGAAGGCCGGGACTTAGGGGCCCCGGCTTGAACTGGCCCTGGATCGGGACTGCTTCCGAGAAGATAGCCGCTCTCGATCTCCGCCAACATAACGTCGATGTTACTCACAGGATAGTCGTGCCGTGCGGCCGAGCGGATGGCTTTTAGCTTCTTCTCAGTGCCGCGCGGCACCGTCTTTTTTCTCTTAGTCATGTGCTGAGTTTAACTGACTTTAGAGATGTCGTACTCGAACACTCCCCGCCCCGATTTGCGTCCCAGCCTCCCGGCTCTCACATACTGCACGAGCAGCGGGCAGGGCCGGAACTTTTCCCCGAGGGTCTTGTGCAGGTGTTCGAGAATGTGGAGGCGCGTGTCGAGCCCGACCAGATCGACGAGTTCGAACGGTCCCATGGGATGATTGAGCCCCAGCTTGAGCGCTTTGTCGATGTCAGCCGCGCTGGCAACGCCTTCCTGCAGCATGTAGAAAGCTTCGTTGCCGATCATGGCATTGATGCGGCTGGTGATGAAGCCGGGAGACTCTCGGATCACCACAACTTCCTTACCCATGCGCTTTCCGACTTCGACGGCCGCGGCCAGCGTGTCGTGATCGGTCTCAAGCGCGCGCACAATTTCGAGCAGCTTCATTTTGTGCACGGGATTGAAAAAGTGCATGCCCACGCATTTTTTCGCTCGATAGGTAACGCTCGCAATCTCGGTGACGCTGAGCGAAGAAGTATTCGAGGCGAGAATGGTCGTGGGACGGCAGATCTTGTCGAGCATGGTGAAGATCTCGATCTTCGATTCCATCTCCTCGGGGACAGCCTCAATAACCAGATCGGCCTCGCGCGCGGCTTCATCGACCGAACCGGCGTACTCGATCCGCGAAAACGCCGCATCGGCGTCGATGGCGTTGACCTTGCCGAGTTCGACGGCCTTGTCGAGATTGGCGCGGATTTCCGTCTCCGCCTTGCGCAGAGCGTTCGGAAGCAAATCTTCGAGAATGGTGCGATAGCCGCCCACGGCCGCGGCATGCGCGATGCCTCGTCCCATGAGGCCGGCGCCGATGACTGCAACGGTGCGGACTTCGGTGCGAACTTCGGTTGCTCGCTGTTCAGCCAATCGGAATTCGGACAATTCAGACAATCGTTCTTCAGGCAATCGTTCTTCGGACAATCGTTCTTCAGCCACCGAGGTTACCCTTGGTTCCGTCACTCCTTTTCTTTCTCTTTGCCCTCTTTGCCGGCCTGTTCGAGGCGCTGGACCACGCTTTCATAACTCGGTTCAGACTTGCGAATATATTCGGCAAGGCGCGTGCATTCCTCCTTGGTCATCGCCGGGATGCTGGCGCTGATGCGGCGCAGGGTCGTGGCGATGTCGTCGATGTAATTCATGTGGCGGATTAACTCTCCAGTTGCGGGCATGATGGCTCCTTGCGTGTGTGGTGGCGGGGCTTCGCCCAGCCGGGACGATAAGCACGATATTCATTGTTTAACAGGCGGCCAAATTTAGCAAAGGCACTCGGCGATCAACGGTCAGTCCCGATTGGCCGTCAACAGAGGGTCGACTGACATTGAGAATGAGAATTGAGAACTGAGAACTACTCACGCCGCCCAATCTTCATTCGCGACCACCGGCAAGGGCTGCGGAAGCCGGTCCGAAACCTCGGCGAGTGTGGCAAACTTCTTCGCCAACTCCGGACGCAGCAACTCGCCGTCAAAACGCCAGCGCCAGTTCCCCCGCTCGCGGCTGGGCACATTCATCCGCGCTTCGCTACTCAGCCCCAACGCATCCTGCAACGGCACCACGCACAGACTGGCGACGGAATTGGTGGCAGCCCGAATCATCGCCCAGTGGATCCCCTCTTCGCATCGTCCCAGGTACGCCTCCGCTTGCTGGCGTTCGTATTCCGTCGCGCTCGATTCCCACCAGCCGAGCAGCGTGTCATTGTCGTGCGTGCCGGTGTATACCACTTTCTCCTTCGTGAAAGTGTGGGGCAAATGAGTGTGCGCGCCGGCATCGCCAAAACCAAATTGCAGCACCGCCATTCCGGGAATCTTGAGCCGTTCGCGGAGCGCATGCACGTCGGCAGTGATATATCCCAGATCCTCGGCGAAAAACGGAAGCCCTCCCAGAGCTTCGCGCAGTTTCACAAACAAATCATCCTTGGGACCATCGACCCAGCAACCATGAATTGCCGTCGATTCGCTCGCCGGAATCTCCCAGTACTGGCAAAACCCGCGGAAATGATCCAGCCGTATGTAGTCGAAATTGTGCGTGGCCCAGCGCATCCGATCGACCCACCACTTATATCCCTGCTCCCGCATCACGTCCCAGCGATATAGAGGATGTCCCCAGCGCTGGCCATCTTTGCTGAAAAAATCCGGAGGCACG
>JBAVAA010000161.1:0-15851 GCA_049585515.1 Terriglobales bacterium
GGCCAAGTCTCATTGGCGGGAATCTGCCCGCCCACCGATTTCACCAGCGCCACCATGAAGACGATGGCTGCGAAACTGATCCCCAACACCACGCTGGCGCCGAATGTTTTCGGCAATCGGAGGCCAAGGAGTTGGAGCGATGGCCGGTCAATCAGCACGAGGAACAGAAGTGTGATCATGGTAATAACTGCCCAGGTGTTGCGCGTACTTCGGGTCGGAGCCCAAAGCACAAGCTCCAGAAACAGAAAAACGACACTCACCTGGGCCCAGACGAAATAGCGCCGGTAAGGTTGCGGAAGCGCAACGCTCCAAACCTTGCGGGCGGGAGGAACCGCGGAGGAGCCGAAGGGACTAGATTTCGAGTCAACGGCCATTTTGCATATCTCTATATTTGCACGCGCCCCGATTGGACGGGCGAGACGCCCTCGGTCCACCGCGATTAGTAAGCGCTAGAACCAAAACGACCAGATGGCATCGACGCTGGCGTGGGTGATCGCCGAGGCCGGGACGCGGCGGCTTTCGCGCCATGCCCGGCCGTAGAAAATCCCCGCGACGCTGGCTAGTAGGACATAGCGCCAGTTGAAATGGGTCGACCGTTTGTTGAAATGGGAGAGGCCGAATAGAACGGCCGTAATCGCCAGAGCCGCGCGCCGTCCCACGCGCCGCTCCAGGAGGTTTTGCACCCACGCGCGAAAGTAAAGTTCCTCCGGCACGGCGATAAAAATGAAAATATAGATCCAGGTCGGAATCATCGAGAAGCGTAATGCGTGGCTGTGCGGATGGAGAAAACCCAGCGCGATCCCCAGGGCCAAAACCAATGGCGCAAAGAAGACCAGTTCCCGCAGTCCGGTTTTCCAATCGCTCCAATGGAAGTGAAAGTCAAAGCCGGTGCCGCTGAGCTGACGAATGGCGAGGAATCCATAGAGCGCAGCGTCAACCAGCAGCAACTTCCCCCATCCCGCGAGGCCGCCGGGCCAGGCCCGCTCAAACCAGCGCAAATCGACCGCGAGTCCGAGGGTCAGAAGAACAATCGCGTCCCGCCAATTGCCGCGTTGTTCGGGATCGGCGATGGCGGCCCGCGCCAGCAACCACGCGATGGACACGGGCAGCAGCGCATAGAGCGCACACCATTTCCATGAAAACATCTGGTAAGAACAGGAGACCAGAACGTAGGGTAGAACACAGAGTACCGGTAAGGCGGTTCGTAGAATTGACGGCCAACGGGCGCACGCCTGAGCAACCCGCTGCCCGGCAAATCCAAACAGGCCAGCCGGTACAAGCTCCAGTGCAAGCACCGCGATGGCTGCCGGCGTTGCGTTCTGCATGCGTTTATCTTCGCATACTCTGAAATCGGAATGTTAGGCGTGGCGCAAAGCGAAATCACTGGCTGCAGGGCGGTCGAACGGTGTTTCGAGGCGCAGGCTTTGTTATCCAGAATCGCACTCGATATTCGCAAAAAAGCGCCTGGCCACGTCGACCTCGGACTAATGGAAAGCGAAAAGAAAACAGCCGGGAAGACCCCCGGCCGTTTCGTAATGCTACAACGAAGATACTCAGGTTCCTACCGCCCCAGGTCTTAAAACTAGAAGTCGTAGTCTTCCGGCTGGCAGGTGCAGGGTTTCCCGCTGAGCAGGTTGTCAAACATGCAAAGGTTCTGCAGCAGCATTTGTTCGCCAGCACTCAAGTTCGACGGAGCTCCTTCGGTTTCGGTAACGAAATAAGGACTCGCTATCGTGGGAACAACTGCGTTCCCCGGAGACAGCGTGACCTTCGTTCCCTGTATGTGCGTCATCCACACTCGGAGTCCCAGCACCGGTGTGTTAGCCGCGAAGTTGGTATTAACGTCTGATTCGGTCGAAGACGAGATCACCTTGATGACGCCTCGTGAGTTAACAATGTTTCTGAGCGGGTTGGCGGTGAGATTCAGCTTCACAGACTCCGAGAGCAAACCATCTGGCGTGACTCTGCAGGAGCAACACTGCGTTAGCTCCTCGCTGTCATCAAACACGTAAATCGAGGCGAACAGTGGGCCGTCGGCGCCGTCGTTGATAATGCGCAGCGTTTCATCCGGAGCATTGGCTACGTTAGAGGAGTAGTAAGTGGTGAAATAGGTGGTATTGGCAACCGCGGGTGTAGCTGTCACCGCCCCGGCGGTGACGGCCACATATGAGGGAATCACGACGCTATAGCACTGCGGGTCATTGCATACGCCCCAGAACGACTGCTGAGGTCCAGTCAGTATGAGTGGCGACGTACCGCCTGCGTCGCCAAGGGGAAGAGCGAAACGGAACCACAGGCTCGGCGTACCCGTTAGGTCTGGATTTGTCGTAGTAACCGGGAAGAGGCGCAATTCATAGCTGACCTGATTCGGGCTGATGTAAGGAAAACCGCTAGCCAGAACCGTGGTGCCGGCAGTGGTTGTGATTGAGATGTTGCTGTAGGTTCCGTTGGGGACAGGGTTATCCGCGTCATAAACGAACGTTCCACTGGCGGTACTTCCGTCTGCGAATGTAACGCCTTGCAGAGTCCAGGTGAGCGGTACCGCGTGAGCGCTGATCGCGCAAAGCGCTATTAACACTAGACCGACGCAGAACAATCGTTTAGACATTTGCATATCCTCCCTGCGCAAATAACAACCAGGAGGACGGTAACCGGCATCATAGATTCATTCAATTCCCTGGGCAGGCTAGAGTAAGAAGACTAATCCTTTTGGCTATTCTAGTTAGTAAGTTGTGACCTAGACTCGTATAACACAGGGACTTTCAAATGGTTCCAGTCTAGTTGCCGCCAGTTCCGCAGCCGCAAACGCCGCTGCCGCTTCCCAACTGCTGCATATAGCTGCACAAGCTGGACAGATAGGTCGCCTTGGCATCGCTCAAGCCGCTGGTGGCAAATGTTGATTCGGTCACCTGATAAGCGCCATTGCCTGCTTTTTGAACATTAGTGCCCCAGGCGTTAAGTTGGCCAACCGGAGCCAGGGAGGCTGCGTTGCACTGCGGATTCTGCGCGGGATCGGATGCAATGATCTCAATGGTCCCTGCTGGCGGCGCTTGTCCGGTCAGCGGATTTGCCGTGAGATCGTTGACCAGCGAGAGAGACCGGACCCCATCGGTCGAAATTGAACAGCCACAGCACTCGTTTAATTCCTGGTTCTGGTCGAATACGTAAACCATGGCGCACAAGGTGCCGGTAGTAAGCCCCGGATTCACCAGCTGAACGGTGCTGTCAATACCCGATGCCTGCGAATTGGCAAGATTAAAGTACTGCACCATAAGAAGCGGCATGACGGTGATATTCACCGTCGCGGTCAGCCCATCGTTCTGGGCCATGACCGTGGTTGATCCGATGTTCTGGGCGGTAACTGAGCCGCCGCTGCTCACAGAGACAATCGTGGGCTGCAGCGAACTCCAGACCGCGGTTGCGGTCACGTCTTCGGTTGTCCCATCGCTGAAGGTTGCGATGGCCTGGAGCTGACGGCTGGCGCCGAGCGACATTGACAGTGGCGACGGGACGATATTCAAAATCGCCGGCGCAACTACATTGACCGTGGCCGAACCGGTGATCCCACCAAATTGTGCCTGAATCATGGGCGAGCCAACCTGCACGGCGGTGACAAGTCCGCCGGTGCTTGCGCTGGCAAGGCTGGACTGCGTCGAACTCCACGCCGCGATTGTGGTTACGTTCTCTGTTGCTCCACCGTTTAAGGTCGCGATGGCTTGGAATTGGCTGCTGGTTCCCGGAACCATGTCGAGCGTCAGGGGGGTAATGTTCACGGCGGTGACCGCCGCTACGGTGAGGCTGGCCGACGCGGTGAAGCCATTGCTATGCGCGATGACGGCCGTCGAGCCGAGCTTCAGCGCCGTCACCACCCCGTTTGCCGGGTTCACGGTCGCAACACCTGGCACCTGATAAGTCCATGTGCTGTTGCGGGTCACGTCCTGAGTTGATCCATCGCTGAAGGTTGCGATCACCTGCAGTTGGAGGCTACCGCCGACAGCGAGAGTCAATGACGGCGGGTTGATGCTCAAGCCGGATATGACAGCTGCATTCACCGTCAGGTTCGCGCTTCCGGTCACCAATCCGGATGTCGCGCTGATGACGACGGCGCCTCCGGCCCAACCCGAGACTTGGCCGTCGGTTGTGATCGACGCCACATCCCAATCGGATGATATCCAGGTCACCGATGAAGTTACGTCCTGGGTGCTGCCATCGGTAAATGTTCCCATGGCATCGAAGGCTATCGAACCACCCGTCGCAATGGTTGCCGTTGCGGGCGTGACCTTGATAAGGGCCAGCGCCGGAGGGCCGACGACGACTGTAGTTGATCCGCAGATCGAACCGGTGCACGCGGTCACCGTTGCCGTGCCCACGCCCCCCAGAGCGTAGGCCGCACCCGAATCGGTAATATCGTTGGTTGTGACGAAAGACGTGTTATCCGAGGAACTCCAGGTCGCCGAAGCGAGCTGCTGCGTAGTGCCATCGCTGAAGGTGCCGACAGCGATCATCTGCTGTGCGTCATCGAGAGGAATCGTCGGATTGCTCGGACTCAGCGCGATGGAAACGAGGTTCGGCGGAATCAGAATGCCCGGTTCATACAGCTCGGCACTGCTTAGATAACTCTTGGAGCCCTGGCCTCCTGCAATCAATACCATTCCATTAGTCAGTAACGTTGCGGTGTGGTTGTAGCGCGCGGTGTTCAGACTGCCGGTGTATGCGAAGGTGGCCGCAATCGGGTCGTACAACTCGGCGCTGTTTTGCGGATTGCTGGTGTCAAAGCCTCCCGCGATCAGGACGGTCCCATTATTCAACAACGTGGCCGTGTGTTCGAAGCGAGCGGTATTCAGGCTGCCAGTATAGAAAAAGATGCCTGCGTTTGGGTCATACAACTCGGCGCTGTCTAACAGTCCGCCACTGCCAAAGCCACCGGCAAGCAGAACCATTCCATTGTTCAACAGCGTCGCCGTGTGATCGTAGCGTCCGGCATTCAGAGTACCGGTGAGAATAAATGCGTCGGCTACGGGATCGTAGAGCTCGGCACTGGTCTGGGCGCCACCGGGGTTGCCGCCCGCGAGAAGCACCAATCCGTTATTCAGGGTCGTCGCCGTATGCAGGGCGCGTGCCACGTTCAGAGTGCTGGCGTCGGTTGTGAATGTCGCTGCCGCCGGATTGTAGATTTCGGCGCTGTCGAGGGCGGAATTGTTGGAATCGACGCCGCCGGCGATCAGCACCATTCCGGTGCTTAATAGAGTTGCCGTGTGCATGGCGCGCGCCGTGTTCAGGCTTCCGGTTGGAGCAAATTTTCCGGTCGCGGGATTGTAGATTTCGGCGCTGGCTACGTTGCCGCTCACGCCGATACCGCCGGCAATCAGCACCATCCCATTCGGCAGCAGCGTGGCGGTGTGCTGACTGCGCGCCGTGCTCATGCTGCCGGTAGGGGCGAAGGTCCCGGTGGCGGGATTGTAGAGTTCGGCACTTGCCAGGGTGCTGGTGGAACCATAGCCTCCAGCAATCAAAACCAGGCCGTTGTTCAGCAGGGTCGCCGTGTGATACTGGCGCGCGTTTTTCGCGCTGCCGGTCAAAACAAAACCGGCGGTGACGGTCAGCGTAGTCGATCCGCTGATCGAGCCCGACGTCGCCGAAATGGTCGTCGTCCCGACACCGGCGGTGGTGGCCAAGCTCAACGATCCAGGAATGCTGCCGATCGTCGCAATTGCGGGCGCCGATGAACTCCAGGTCGCCGTGCTTGTCAGGTCCTGCGTGGTTGCGTTGTTATAAGTTCCCGTGGCTGTGAACTGCTGCGTGCTTCCAACCACAATCGAAGGGTTGCCGGGATTCACTGCGATCGACACCAGTACCGGCGCCAACACGGTCAGCGTAGTCGAGCCGGTAATACTGCCTGTAGTCGCGCTGATTGTCGATGTGCCGACTGCTGCGCCGGTGGCCAGACCCGCCGAGGTGATTGTCGCTACCCCCGGAGCGAGTGAACTCCACGTCGTCGTGCCCGTCAGATCCTGCGTGCTTCCGTCGCTGTAGGTTCCGGTGGCGGTGAACGGCTGCGTGTTGACGACGGTAATCGAGGCGTTCGCAGGCGCCACTGCAATCGAAACAAGAACCGGCGGAACTACGGTCAGCGTGGTCGATCCTTGAATCGTGCCGGAGACGGCGGTGATCGTCGTGCTGCCTGCTACCAAGCCGCTCGCCAGACCCACGGAAGTGATCGTCGCACTCGTCGCAGCCGACGAACTCCATGTAGCCGACTGAGTAAGATCTTGTGTGCTTCCATCGGTGAAAGTTCCGGTCGCTTTGAATTGCAGGGTTTCTCCGACCGGTAAAGAGGGCGAGGCTGGAGTTACAGCAACACTAACTAATACCGGCGGTACGACAGTGATCGACGCGCTATTGGTTAGTCCCTGATAAGTAGCAGAGACTTGAGCTGATCCTTGGCCCGCGGCAGTCACAACGCCTTGAGCATTGACCGTGGCCATGGATGTCTGGCTCGTCTGCCAGGTCACCGACGAACTTAGTGTTTGCTGGGTGCCATCGCTCATGTTAGCGATTGCCTGGAGCTGGCTGGTGCTTCCCAAGGGCAGGGACAATGTTGCCGGAACGACGTTGATCGACAGTGCCACTGCGGGGGTCACTGTCAGGCTGGCGGCTCCGGTTATCGATCCAGAAGTCGCGCTGATCGTCGCTGTTCCAATCGCTTTGGCGAGTGCCGAACCCGTCGCGCTGACACTGGCGGTGGCCGGGGCGGATGAATTCCACGTCGCTGTTTGCGTCAGATTCTGCGTGGTTCCGTCGGTGAAGGTGCCAGTTGCGATAAGTTGCTCGGTTTCACCGATCGGCAAAGTCGATGGAGTTGGAGTCACAGCGATACTAACCAGGGCTGGCGGTCCGACCGTGACTGATGTATTACCCGAGAATCCTTCATACGTCGCGGACACTTGCGCAGCACCTATGGCTACCGCGGTCACGAGGCCTTGCGCGCTGACCGTGGCCATGGCGGGCTGGCTCGACTGCCAGGTTACCGACGGATTTGACGGACTTAGGGCTTGCTGGGTGCCATCGCTCATGCTGGCAGTCGCCTGCAGCTGACTCGTAGTGCCCAAGGGCATGGTCAATGTTGCCGGCGCCACGGTCACTGAAATTGCCACCGCGGGAGTTACGGTCAGACTTGCGGTTCCAGTTACAGTTCCCGAGGTCGCGCTGATCGTCGCCGTTCCGAGCACCTTTGCAACCGCAGCGCCAGCTGCGCTTACACTGGCATTTGCCGGAGCAGAGGAGATCCAGGTTGCCGATTGGGTCAGATCTTGTGTGCTTCCATCGGTAAACGTGCCGGTCGCAGTGAACTGCTGGGTTTCACCGATCGGCAAAGAGACCTGGTTTGGCGCAACCGCGATACTCACCAGGACAGGTGGGCCAACGGTGATCGACGAATTACTGCTCAGCGCTTGATAGGCCGCCGAAACCTGCCCCGTGCCTTTGCCCGTGGCGGTCACAAAGCCTTGCGCATTGACTGTGGCGATTGCCGGCTGCGGCGAACTCCAAGTTGCGGTTGTGGTCACATCCTGAGTTGTGCCATCACTCAGCGTGAGAGTGGCCTGCAGCTGACTGCCACTACCCAGGGGCAGAGATAGACTTGATGGAACGATGTTTACCGAAACTGGCACTGCGGGAGTCACAGTCAGATTCGCCGTTCCAGCTACGGTTCCGGAGGTCGCGCTGATCGTCGTCGCTCCGATCGCCTTGCCGACAGCAGCACCTCCTGCGCTTACAGAGGCAATTGCGGGAACGGATGAGATCCAAGTCGCAGATTGCGTCAGATTTTGCGTACTTCCATCGGTGAACGTGCCGGACGCAGTGAACTGTTCAGTCTGGCCGAGAGGCAGCGAGACCTGGTTAGGAATCACCGCGATACTAACTAACGCAGCTGGTTCAACGGTGATCGACGCGCTGCCAGTTAGCCCCTGATAGACGGCGGAAACTTGCGCGTTGCCTTTACCCACCGCTGTCACAACGCCCTGCGCATTCACCGTGGCTAGAGCTGACTGGCTCGTCTGCCAGGTAACCGACGAACTTAAAGTCTGCTGACTCCCATCGCTCATGGTTGCGATCGCCTGAAGTTGGCTGCTGCTGCCCAAGGATAGGGACAATGTCGCGGGAACTACGTTCACTGAAACCGGCACGGCAGGCGTGACGGTCAGGTTCCCTGTTCCGGTTACCGATCCTGAAGTCGCGCTGATGGTCGCGGTTCCGGCTATTTTGGCGAGCGCGGCGCCTGCCGTGCTCACGTTGGCGATTGACGGGTCAGATGAGATCCACGTCGCCGATTGCGTTAGATTTTGTGTGCTTCCGTCGGTGAAGATCCCGGTCGCGGTGAATTGCCCGGTCTGACCGACCGGCAGAGAAACCTGGTTGGGTGTCACCGCGATACTGACCAATGTGGGCTGTCCGATGGTGATCGCCGCGTTGCCGGTTAGCCCTTGATAGACGGCCGAGACTTGCGCCGCGCCTTTGCCGACGGCAGTAACGTAGCCTTGCGCATTGACCGTGGCCACGGCTGGCTGGCTCGTCTGCCAAGTCACCGACGAGCTGATGTCTTGCTGCGTCCCATCGCTCATCGACGCGATTGCCTGGAGCTGAGTTCCACCGCCGAGAGGCAGGGATACCGTTGCCGGGGTCACAGTCAGGGCCACTACCGCTGCGGGCGTCACGGTGAAGTTTGCGGTTCCGGTCACCGATCCCGAGGTCGCGCTGATGGTCGCCGTCCCCACTGCCTGGGCGAATGCCACACCGGCCGCGCTCACGCTGGCGGAACCAGTCGAACTCCAGGTCGCAGTTTGCGTCAGATTTTGTTTGCTCCCATCGGAAAAATTCCCGGTGGCAGTGAACTGCTCGCTTTCGCCAACTGGCAGAGAGACTTGGGTCGGACTCACTGCGATGCTCACCAGTGTCGGCGCAGCAGATCCGACCGTGACCGATGTGCTACCCGTGAGGCCTTGGTACGACGCCGATACCTGCACAACGCCGTCGCCCATCCCAGTCACTTTCCCTTGAGCATCGATCGTGGCAATACTTGCCTGATTTGTCTGCCACGTCACGCCACTCAAAGCTTCCTGCGTCCCGTTATTAAAATATCCGGTGGCCGAGAGCTGCAGGGTCGCACCCATCTCGATGGTCTGGTTCGAGGGCGTAACGCTGATCTGTGTGAGCACGGGATCGGTGCCACCTCCACCGCCCCCGCCGCCTCCGCCGCAGCTGATAAGCAGTAGGGAGCACGTGAGCACGGCGAGAGCGCCGATCCTACGCGCGGCTGAACGAAGTCTCATGATGGATGCTTGGCAACTCGGGGGAGGGACACGCGAACTAAGCACTTCGGACTATATCGACTAGATTATTCCATCCTATCTATCCCATTGCCATTATCATTCAGAATTAGCCTATTTGGAGTAGCACATGAGTGGGGGGTCGAATGGGCGTTAAAGCCTGCCATTCTGCGAGGTTGAGAGGGGTTGGAAGGGCGGCTAAACGACGAATTCGAGGCCGCTGATGTAACTGGGAGATTTCTGTCCCCGTTTGACCGTCCAACGGACCTGCATGAGGGCGGGAATCGCAACCGGAGAGTCGAATACCTGGAAATTGCAGCAAACGAACGTGGAGGCCTGGAGCGGGCTGGAACTAAGAATGCAGACACCGCCGTTGCTCAAATTGTGCAGCCGACAGTCAAATTCCTTGGGGCCCTTGGGCTCGGGACCCGCCGCTGGCCCGGGTCGGAGACTTCGTGCATGCACTTCGAGCACTTGCGGAAACCGCACGTGTTGACGCCGTTCACCATCGGGGAGGTAGCTCACGGTTTGACATCATGCCCGAAGTTACCGCTTCCGTAAACTCCTCAATTGAACTAATGCGCTGCGGCTAATATCCACCAGCCAATTTTCAGTTGTTTGACCTGGTTCCGGCCAGTTTCCCGGCGATTCCAGAACGAGTGGAAACTTTCATCTTCACCATGACCAGCCGCAGGAACGCCTTGACGGTGTTCGGGCTAATTTTCATGCGGGTTGCGATCTCTTTACTGGTCAGGCCTTGCAGCAGGAACTCCACGGTCTCGCGCTCCCGGTCGGTCAGATCGAAACGTTCCGACAGTTCCGTAAGGGTCGTACTGCCCGAGGAGTCGCGCTCCAGCATGACTGCGAAAGCCGGCTTGGGAGAATAATGTCCATTACAGTCGACTTGAAAGCTTTTGCAGACATAGCGGCGTTTCCCTGACTTAAACTCTTTGACGAAAGCTCTTCGTTCCTGCTGATGGTCGAGGAGGGTGGTACGCACCCGATCGGCAAGAAACACTCTGGGTTGTTTGATCCGGTTTGCCTCACTGGGAAAACTGAGGATTTGCAAAGCGGGATCGTTCGACGCAATCAGATTCAGTTCCCCATCCAGCAGCAAGAAACCATTGTTGCTTGGAGCCATGGACACGGTGCTCTCCTGTGGTTGAACGCTTGACCCTGGGTTGAAACTTCGATCACTCGGACAAGCTCTCGGATTCGGCTTGAGGCGGGGGGAGTGGCTTTCACATGCCACGACCATGGCCCGAATTCCGTCAAAACAGTATCCGACGCAACGCCAGCCTTTGTCAATAGTTCTCGAAGAGATAAATCACAATGGGCGTGAACATTTGGGCGAGTCTACATGAACTACTCCATATGTGCTAGCTCAAAAGTGGTAGATTTCGGGGTTGCTTTTGGGACTGAACTTTAAACCCATAGACTAGCCCAATAGTGGGATTGCCGCCGCGACACCACCGTAGTTAACTAGCCTATGTCTAGAACTTTCCTGGCTTGGTGCTCCCCTAGCTTCGTGCGGGAAAGAAGGGTACAGTTGCGTCGCATGCGCGACACTGACCCAGCGCAAAACCCGACTGTCGCTGACGCGGGCCGGAAAAATAGCGCAGGCGTGGTTTGTATGGAGATCGCCAGTGTGGCCTTCTCCACAACCGCATCCAACAAGGTGAACCGTTCTCAGTTGACGGTTTCTAAGGATGCGCACGGCATAGTGAGGCGGTAATGCGCAGGGGCACAACAAGGTTCGAGGGCGGCGCGGGCGATTCGGGAAGAATGTCGATTCTCGAATTGCTTGCGGGCATTCCGGGCAGTGCGCGCGTCACCATCGCAATCGTTCTGTTGGCCTGCTTTGGCGGGCAAGGCATCAAAGCGCAAGCCGATCCCCACAAATTACTCGTTCAGCGCTCAACCCGCGCTATCCCGCACAGGTTTACGGTTCATCCGGACGAAGCCACCGTCGCGGTAAATTCCTCGCAGCGTTTTGAAGTGACCGACGCCCAAGGAAATCCCGTGGCTGTGCATTGGAATGTTTCCGGCATCGGCTGTTCCGGCGCGAACTGCGGGACCATCGACGACCAGGGCGTCTACCGCACGCCAACCTCGCTTCCCCGCCCCGGCATCGTTACTCTAGAGGGCGTTCTGGTATCAGACCCCAATTACTCGGTATTGACGGAGGTGGTGCTCAAGGATCCCGCTACCGCTTCCCATATTGCTAACCAGGTTGCTGCGCCGGGCCGTATTGCTGCCGCGACAAAACCGCCGCTCGCAAGGCCAGAGATCGGAAGACAGAGTCTCGCGAAGAATACTGGATTGCCCCCGCTCGCGGACGCAGTTGCCGCCGCCCCGGTTGTGAGAAGACAGAATCTTGCCGGGAAAGCAGGATCGCAGTTGTCGCCGAGTGTAGTTCCGGCTGCTCCCACGGTGGCAACACAGAACCTCGCTCGCGGCGCCGCATTGCCAACTCCGAATGTGATTGCTGCGGCCCCCTCAGTTACAACCCAGAACCTGGCCCGCAGCGCGGCATTCCCAACGCCGAATGTAGTTTCTGCCGCTCCCGCAATTGGCACGCAGAACCTCGCTCGCAGCGCCGGGTTGCCGGCACCGAGTGTGATTGCTGCGGCCCCGTCCGTCACCAAACAGAGCCTTGCACGCAACGCCGAATTGCCAACGCCGAGCGTGGTCGCCGCCGCTCCGGTGGTTGAAACGAAGAAGAAGACGGCCCGCAGCGCGCCGCTGCCCACACCGAGCGTGGTTGCCGCAGCTCCGTCAACCCTTACGCTGGACCTTACTCATAGCCCTGTGTCACCAACGCCGCGCGTGGTTGCCGCGGCGCCGGCTGTCGGGACGCAGAAGCCCGCCCGCACCACCGAATTGGCAACGCCAACGCCAACGCCGAAGATCGTCGCCGCGGCGCCACCCGTTACAACACAGAACGTCGCTCACAACGCCGAATTGCCGACGCCCGCTGCGATTGCCGCCGTTCCACCAGCGGGAAGGCAGAAGCCAGCCCGCAGCGTCGAAGGGCCGTCCTCGAGTGTGCTTGCCGCAGCGTTGCCGGCGGGAAAACAGAATCTGATTCACGAGACCGAATCGCCTGCGCCCCAAACTGTAGCCGCGCTCGTGGTCCCTCCCGCTAACCCGGCATTCAGCGCGGGGAAAACGGAACATTTAGCCACCACCGTAGTCGAGAAGCCGAAAGTTTCCGCTGGCGCGGTGTTGCCAATGCCGGAGACGATGGCCGCGGCCCAGCCGGCCACAGACAAATCCGCCGAGTCAGGCCCCGTGGTCACCTACCGGGATGGCCAACTGACGGTGAATGCGGAGAACGCAACTTTGGCCGTAGTGCTGAAGATGATCGCCGAGAAAACTGGAGCGGTGATCGATGTTCCGGCCGGGAGTGGCCAGGAACGCATTTATGAGCATGCGGGGCCGGGACAACCCAACGATGTGCTGGAACAGTTGCTGAACGGTTCGGCCTTCAATTTCATCATTGTGAATTCGCCGCAGCGCCCGGATCAGCCGGCAGAGGTCTTGCTCTCGCTGCGTGGACCGGAAGCGCCCGTCACCGCGGCAGCGCAGCCGAAACCAGTGATTACTCCTCTCCCAACGCCAGCTCCGCCAGCCACAGCGGAGGTTATGCCGCACATCGACCTCACTCCGCTTCCGGAAAATATAGACTCTATGTCTCCAGAAGCTCGCGGAGACTTGTTAAGGCAGAAGCGCGATGAGTTGCTTGAGCAACTTCAGAAGCAGCGTCAGCAATGACGCCGATCGCCGCACCGTGGCAGCGATGCCCGGCGCTGATTACAGTTTTTGGCTAGGCCGCGCGGATACTGTTTAGCGTACTTCGCGAGCAAAGCCGATCTCCCCTAACAAACATCCCCCAAGCACCACATTCTCCCCCAAGCGTTACCAGGCACCACAAATCTGATGGAGGACCCAACGATAATGAAGAAGCTTGGATTTCTGCTGTTACTGACCGCTGTTGCCGTTATGCTCCCGGGAACCGCTCTGGCTCAGGACAACACCACCTATTTCACCACTTACTATTCCGCCAACGGCGTCACCGGCGCTCCGGATGCAACCGTGCGCATCATCAATGACGGCTCCCAGGGCGCTGCTCTGTATGCATCCATCTACGTGTTCGACGACAGCGAAGAGCTGACGCAGTGCTGCTCTTGCCAAGTCACGCCCGACGGTCTGCTTTCGGAATCCGTACGGCAGAACCTTACGGCAAACTCGATTCGGGGCATTGTCAACTCCCGCGGTGTCATTAAAATCATTTCCTCTTCCACCAATACGGCCGGCCCGACATTTCTTGCTAACACGCCGGTTTCTGGACTTCGCGTTTGGGCTACCCATGTCCAGGGAACGAAGGTCACTCTTTCTGCTGGGAACCCCGTGGTCCCCGTGGTCTCGGGTCCCTTCTTCGTTACGGAAACTCTAGCCGCCGACTCGAATCTGGCCGGAGCGGAACAAACACTGCTGCAGCAACTCTGCTACTTTGATTTTCTGCTCAGTGGCAAACCGTGCACTTGTCAGCCGGAAGATTACGACTTCTAGTCGTTTCCGACTGGGGCGGTGACGCCCAAGAAAAGCTGGCCCCGCGGTCCCTATTCGATGCCTACGGGCGCTCGATGCGGGACGCGGGGCCGGTACAATTTGATGTGTAGCGACGGTTGCTCAACCGTTCGCGTCCCGATTTCATCAGGCACCGCTGCACGCGTCCGCATCAGCGGCATAGCCGCGCTGCGTCTCTATCCATGCAATGTTTCCCTTGTTTCCTGACAAACACCTCCAGGCACATACCCATCGCTGCATTGATTTCAACTCTGCGATGAGACTACTCCAAAAGAACTACAACCATGCTTTCCGGCGCATGGCTAGGCCAGGTGGGTACTTGTAAAGAAATACCGAAAGTTTAGAGTGCTCCCGACGCGCCAGAGCTGATCCTCCCCCAGCACAAGGCGCCGCCACGCTCCACAATTTACCAAGGAGGATCCAATCGATGAAGAAGTTTGGTTTTTTGTTGTTGCTGATCGCCGTCGCCACGATGCTCGGGGGAACTGCCCTGGCTCAAGGCGATCTCGACTACTATTTCACCACCTACTTTTCCAGTAACGTAGCCGCTGCTCCGGATGCAACGTTGCGCATCATCAACGATGGCTACACCGGCGGCACCCTGTATGCGAACATTTTCGTGTTGGATGACAGCGAAGAGCTTTCGGAGTGCTGCGCTTGCGCGGTTACGCCAGATGGTCTGCTCTCGGAAAACATGAGACTGAACCTCACGGCCAACCCCCTTACCGGCACCAAGCCCAGCCGCGGCGTCATCAAGGTTGTTGCGGCTACCACTGGATTTACTCCCGTCAGGGGCGTTGCCATACCGCCCTTCGTCACTGGTTCAGCGGGTCTGCATGCCTGGATGACGCACATCCAGGGAACGAAGGTCACGCTTTCTGCAGGGAACCCGGTAGTCCCGACGGTGGCGGGTCCTTATTTCACCACCGAAACACAGTTGGCCGACGCGAACCCGACCACTGGGGAAGTACAGATGCTGCAGACTCTCTGCTACTACGAAATTCAGCTTAGCGGTGCTCCCTGCACTTGCCAGCCGGAAGATTTCGACTACTAGTCGTTTCCTCCTTGGGGTGCAGCGAACGCCCCACGAAACCTGGTCCCGTGTTCCGTATCGGAATGGCCGAAGCGGAACATGGGGCCAGCACAATCCCCCGATAATGCGAGGGAACGGTTGCTCAACCGTTCCTTTTCAGCCTTCTTCTTGTGAATTTGGCGCACGCGATCCCAGCCGGGCCCTGACCGTCTAACCCCTTCGCCAGAAAATTCCGCGCCGCAACCGCCCCTCGGCGGTTAAGAGTGTGCGTGAGAACTCAGTCGTCCCTCCGGGACTGAAGTCATTTTCTTCCACTTTCCCGGCGCTGAAGCGCCGGGCTATTTTCAGTCGCCCCTTCGGGGCTCAGAGTCTGTGAGCCTCTCTCAACATCGGAGGAGGCTGAACAAGGCTCGTCTCCACGGTGATGGAAGTGGATTTCGCACAAAACCGATGTACGCACGTCACAGCCGCCACCTAACCGACTGTGGCAGAACTACGGGTGGCATCCCAAGGGTTCGTCGCGAAGCGCCTGTCCCCGGGAACTAAAGGTGGCATAAACACAGGTCGCGAGGCCCTGTCCCCAGGACACAGGCGGCATAAGAGGCGGTCGCGAAGCGCCTGTCCCGGAAACTACGGGTTGCATAAACGCCGGTCGCGAGGCGCCTGTCCCGGAGGGACAACTGACAATAGCCCGGCGCTTCAGCGCCGGGTTAACGCCCGCAAGGAGCAAGCCCCGGAGGGGCGACTGACCCCCACGTCCCACACCTATCCGGAGCGAGACTCTCTTACACTCCCGCCGGATTGCCCGAAAACCAGTTCTCACTCACACCTTAAAAGCTGCGCTATTTTCAAAACAAAGTCACAAATCGAATTTTCCAGCAGACAACATGGCCCATTAG
>JBAVAA010000162.1:0-6409 GCA_049585515.1 Terriglobales bacterium
ACCTCAGCCGTGGATTTATGATCCGAAAAACCAAGCACCTCAATGTAGTCAACTTTGCCCAACGCCACATCGGCAGGTAACTCGGAGGTAAGAGAAGCGTCCTTCGCCGGGTCCGGAAAACTGTCAAAGGGATGGACATACCCGACCAGCGCTCCCTGCGCATGCGCCATGTCAGCCACATTCGCGTTCGCCGGATAAAGGCTGGCCGCCGCCGTATTGGGATATGCCGCGTAACCGGGAAGAATGAAGTTCTTCGTCAAGTTCAGTAATCCCAGATGGCCCCAGTAACTCGTATGGAACTCCTGCCCGTGCAGCAGCAGATGATCTGCGGTGGATGCCGAATCGATTTGCGGCGAGAAGTACGCCACATCGGGAATGCGCTGCTCCTTATTTACTACCAGATCTTCGACAATTGCCAAGTTCTCGGCTTTAGCCTGTTCGATCAGGTGGGCCGGTGTATTACGGTAGGTGCCAGCATAGTTCATGTGGACATGCACATCGCCGCTCACCCAATTCGGAGATGCATCCACCCCGATATATAGCGGCACCATCCGTATCGTAAGGCTGGTCGTGCTATCAGCCTTCACGTCCACCTTGCGTTGCTCAAAATGATTTTCAAATCCACGCATGACGTCGACTTCGACAGCGCCGGCAGGTACCGTAATCTCCGAGACACCTGAGGTGTCGAAATAATGCGCTTCAAACCGCCGTTCCGAGCGATCAAAGCTGTCGTCGGCGTACATCCATGCGTCATCCGGAGCATAGGCAAGGCCGTCTGAGTCGGTCACAAAAACCCTTGCTGCAACCGGCTTTTGCAAGGACAAATCCTCCACGACTCGCAAGGAAATTCGACCCATCGGCTTTAAATATTTCCTTTCGCGCGCCACTACTTCTGTCTGCTCTCCGCCCGGAATCGTCTGGACCCACAGCGATGTATTCCCATTGCGATTGGAGATAAAGGCAATCTTGGTCCCATCCGGCGACCACCGCGGATTCACGTTGTCGAAATCGCCATAAGAAATCGGGAACGCGTCTCCTCCCGCGGCTGGCATCAGCCAGAGCTGGTGCCAGCTTCGCCCTAGATACGATGCGTAGACCATGCGCTTCCCGTCTGGCGAGAAGTCTGGACGAGCCTTCCAGTTCGTCTCCTCGTAGTGAATCTCTTCATAATGAACGCCGGCTTCGGCGCCTGGCTCCGCTTTCATCTTCCAGAATCCGCCAGTGCCGTGAATATGTCCGCGATTTGAGATGAACAGAATCTCGGAGCCATCCCTCGTCCATACGGGGCTTATCTCGTGATCGACCTGGCTATAGTAATAACGAGGCAGCGAGCTGATGTTCTCGGGAGTGAGTTGCCGCACATCGCTAAGTAACCCATTATCGAAACGACCGATAAAGACATGAAAGTGTCCTTTATAGGATGTCGACACAAACGCCAGCCGCTTTCCATCGGGAGAAAATCGCGGCTCCACATTTACCGCGCCTCCAGACGTCATCTGCCGCGTCTGTCCATCGCGCAAATCCAGCGACCACAATTCGATTGCGTCGTGGTCGTAGCGCGCAAATACTACCCAGCGTTGATCGGAGGACCAATCGGGCTGATAGTCGTAGCCCCGCCCGGCCGTAAGCTGCTCCGCCTTCGCACTGCCAAGCTCCTGCCGCCACAACGTGCCAGCCATCGAATACACCAGACTGTGTGAATCCGGCGACCAGGCCGCCGAGCTTGGCCCGGTCGTCAACTGCGGCAGATACATTTCTCTGTAGTAATAGGAGTGCGGCAGATCAATCTGCTTGAGGACAGGCTGGCGCTGCGCGAATCCAGCAACGGAAGTAGCAAGAATTAGACAAGCGAAACGGAACTTTAACAAGACCCCTCCACCACCCTCGACCTAACGTGTGGCGCGGGCGCCAAACCCGCGGTCGAGCCGCCTAGAAATAGTCGCTCGTCCTATGCAGTGACTCGCCGTTTCCGTGCCCATAGCCAATTGAGCACAGCCGCCGCCACGGTTGCCGCCAGGATCAGCGACTTGCTCAAATCAATCTGCGTTGCCAGCGCCAGGCAAATCCCGACCCCGAGCACAGCCAGCATCGGCCCACCCGGCAGCCGAAAGCCGTCCCGCGGTTGCGTCCCTCGCAAAGCCTTTCCTCGCAAAACAATGAGCGCCGCGCAAACCACCGCATAATAAAACAGCCGGGCGGCCACCGACAGCGTGACATTCCAGGCAAAACTTCCGCTGATCGCAAACCCCCAAACGGCTGCTGCAAAGAACAAAATGGAAACCCACGGCGTGTGAAATCGTTTGCCGACTGCAGCAAACGGGTGCGGCAGATCGCCGCCCTGAGCAAGAGCGAAGGTGACACGCGGCATTCCCAGCATCTTGGCGCTCAAGTAGCCGTATACCGAAACCAGCGCGCCGATCGCCACCAGTCCCGCTCCGCGGTTGCCCATTGTGGTGCGCGCCACTTCGGCTAGCGGACGGCCCGTAGTTGCTCCCGGCCCGAGTACACCCACAACGACCCACTGCACCAGCGCATAAATCGCCGTGCAGGCGATCAAAGCCACAAATAGCGCAAACACGGCGTCCCGCCCTGGATTCTTCGCTTCGCTCATCGGCGCCATCGCCGACTCAAATCCACCATAAGCGAAGATCAGCAAAACCATCGCCTTCATCCACGTGCTTGCGGGAACCGCTCCCACCGCACCCCACGGCGCCGGGTGAATGCTGGTAACCGCTGCTCCCGCCAACACCACCATCAGCAGCGGGAGAATCTTGGCTACCGTAAAAATGTTGCTTACCTCCGCGCCTTGTCGCGCGCCCCGGATGTTGATGAGTGCCAGCAGTGCAACCAGTAAGGTGAGAATTGCAAAACGCGGCCAGCGTTCTGTCGCTGCCGGCCAGAATTCCGCTAGATAAATAGCAAACAAATTCGCGTTCGCCGCCGGAGCCGCTGTTTGCGCCAGATAGAGCATCCAGCCCACTAGAATTCCGGCCAGCCGGCCGAACGCCGTGCGCGCGTACAGATAAGGTCCGCCGGCCTCGGAAAATTGCGATGCGACTTCGGCAAAGCACGCGATAATAACTCCCATCGCAGCCCCCGCCAATAACACGCCCGCGACACTGCGTTTGCCCAGAAGCCCTGCCACGGTGGCCGGCAGGCCAAAGATTCCACTCCCGATCACCGAGTTCACCGCCAGTGCGGCGAGGCTCCAGCGACCGATCGTCCGCACCAAGCCGGTTCGCGTCGGGGCAGTTCGCATAAGCCCAGTTGGCGGTGATGTCATTGCGAAACCGTTTGTACCACACCCAATTCTTTCCTTGGATTAAACTTTATTCACGGGTTGTAACCGCTTGCGCTGCCACCATCCAAACTAACCTTAGGAGCATACTAGAGTTGTGACTGCCTCCGTCTCCGATATCCGGCTCTTGCTGAAGGTGAAATCGTTTCCCAAGTCGTCGGACTCCCGGCGCGTGTTCATCGCCGGAGGAACAGGCTACATCGGCACCGCGGTGATCCCGATTCTTCTCGAACGCGGACATCGGGTGCGCGCCCTGGTGCGTCCCGGCTCAAAGGCTAAGCTGCCCGCCGCTTGCGAAGTGGTCTCGGGCGACGCGCTCGATGCCAGCAGTTACCGCCAGCTCATTCGCCCGGCGGATACCTTCATCCACTTGGTCGGCGTCGCCCATCCTTCCCCCGCGAAGGCGGCGGAGTTTCGCGCCATCGACCTGGTCTCCGCCCGCGAGGCGATCTCCACTTGTGCCGAACTCGCCCTGCATCATTTCATCTATCTCAGCGTCGCCCACCCCGCTCCAATGATGAAGGACTATATCGCCGTGCGCTCCGAGTGCGAAAACATGATCCATGAGCGCCACCTCAACGCCACCATTCTCCGCCCCTGGTATGTGCTGGGGCCGGGACACCGTTGGCCCTACGCGTTACTGCCCTTCTACAAACTGGCGGAGTTGCTGCCCTTCAGCCGCGGTGGCGCCTTGCGCCTCGGCCTAGTTACTCTTGGCCAATTGATCCTTGCTCTGGTTGAAGCCGTTGAATCGCCTGTCCAGGGCACCCGCACCGTGGATGTTCCGGAAATCCGTTCCGCCGGACTGCAACTGTCTCGGCAATCAGCCCGCAAGACCGCCTGACCGCCTGAAGTACCATCTGAAATCGCTTGTCCCGTGCGGCTTTCAACCTAAGGTAACTTCAATTACCGAAGCTCATGCACACGGGGAATCTTTCCCTCCTCTGCCCCGGATGCGATCTTAGTAAAACGCGCCGTTCTAGAAGTCAGGTTAAGAATTCGATTGGAAGTTTGCTCGGAACGGAAAGGATTTCATGGATCGCGAGAACCGGGAAAGCATGGAAGAGATTCACCTCCGCATTCTACGTGTTACTGACGACCTGCGCGTGATCCAGCGCGAACTCAATTGCGCCGCCATGCAGGCCCCCACCGATCCCGAACTCATGGAAGCCCTGGCCGACGCGCCCGAGATGGAGTCTATCCAGGTCCTGAAGTCCGCCCTCGATCAGATGCGCCACTTTCTTTGGTTTTACATGCAGGTGGTCACCAGCGATTCCGAAATGGGCGAAAAATTCCGTCAAACCCTGCGCCAGGATGCTCCCCTGCGAGCCCCCGAAATGGAGCAGCAACTTCAAAGCGCAACCGACGCCATCATGCTCCGCTATTTAGCCGACAGTAAGTTCCGCAAACCAAACTAAGTCGCGTAGGGACAGCCGCCTCGGCTGTCTAAGCCGAGCGGAGCTCGGCCTGTTATGCGGCGCATCCATTTCAACCGCGCTGCTCCTGAAGTAAAATCCAGTGGTTGACCGCCCCTCCGCAGATCCGAACCGCCGAGCCCGCTGACGCAGTCGCAATCGCCCGCCTCGTGAACGATGCCTTTCGCTCCGAGCGCTTCTTCATCGACGCGGATCGCACCGACCCTGAGAAGGTTGGCGCCCTTTTTCAGAAGGGAAAATTCCTGATGCTCTTTGAAGACGGAGTACTGACGGGTTGCGTTTACACCGAAATGCGTGGCGATCGCGGTTACTTCGGGTTACTGGCAGTCGAGCCGCGGCGGCAGCGATCCGGAATCGGCGCCCGCATGATCGCCGCCGCCGAGCAACATTGCAAATCTGCTGGATGCCGCTTCATGGATCTCACGTTCGTCAACGTGCGCCAGGAACTGCCGGCCTACTATCAGCGGTTCGGATACGTCGAGAATGGCACTCTGCCTTTCCCTGCCGACCAAACCGCCAAGATTCCTGTCCACCTCGTGCGCATGTCGAAACCCCTCTAGATTGAACAGGTTATTCTGGCGTGGCTAGATGAAAAAAGGGCGCGCCGGAGCGCGCCCGAGTCTCAAGGAGGAAACAAGGTTTACTAACAACAGTGTTCAGCAGGACAAACCCAAATCCCCACTCAAATTCAACGCCCAAACCCAGCCGACTGCATCGATTGCTTCGAGATATCCGACGTGGAAGCAATGCCCTGCATGCGGAGCTTGAACTCGTCCGCATTCGAGGCGCTTTCCAGAGCAGTCTCATAATTGACCAGCCCCGCCTGGAACAGATCCCAGAGCGACTGATCAAAAGTTTGCATGCCGTACTGCGACGTGCCGGCGGAAATCGCCTCGCGAATGGCTCGCGTCTTTTCCGGCACCAGAATGCACTCGCGTATGTAAGCCGTCGTCACCATTACTTCTACCGCGGGCACCCGGCCCTCGGCGTCCGACCGGCGCACCAGGCGCTGGCTGATAATGGCGCGCAGCACGGCTGCCAGTTGCAGCCGAATCTGTTTCTGCTCCGGCGGAGGGAAAATCGCGATGATTCGATTGATGCTTTCGACCGCATCCAGCGTATGCAGCGTGGAGAAAACCATGTGGCCGGTTTCAGCCGCGTGCAGCGCCGTTCCGATCGTTTCCAGATCGCGCATTTCGCCGACCAGAATCACATCCGGATCCTGACGCAAAGAAGCGCGCAGCGCCGACGAGAATGATGGCGTATCGACTTCAACCTCGCGCTGGTTGACGTAACCCTTCTTATCGCGATGCAGAAATTCGATAGGATCTTCGATCGTGATCACATGTTCCGCGCGCGTCGAGTTAATGCGGTCAATCATGGCGGCCAGAGTCGTCGACTTGCCCGAACCCGTCACCCCAGTTACCAGCACCAGCCCGCGCGGCATGTCGCATATTTGCTCCACAACTTTGGGCAGGAACAGTTCGTCGAGTGCGCGAATCTTCGTCGGAATCACGCGCAACACCAGTCCAACGTTGCCGCGCTGCTGAAACACGTTTACACGGAAGCGTCCCAACCCGGCGACGCCGTATGCCATGTCGATTTCAGTGGTCTCTTTGAATTTTTGCTTTTGCCGCGCCGACATCATGCTGAAAACCATGTTCAGCATGTCCTC
>JBAVAA010000163.1:0-5599 GCA_049585515.1 Terriglobales bacterium
AATTGAAACAGAAACTGCCGCAGTTGTCTGGACTCGCTGCCACATCGGAAAAGGAAGTAACTGATGCGGAAGAAAACGTAAGCATCGCCGCCGGGTCCGAACCCAGCCCACGCGCGAAAAAGAAGACGACGAAGACAAAAGCAAAATCAACAGTCCCAAAGCGTCGCAAGCTATAATCGCGCCTTATATGGCGCATCTCTACGTCGGCACCTCGGGATGGGCGTATCCAACCTGGAAGCCCGCTTTCTATCCCGACAAACTTGCGCAGAAGAAATTTCTGATTTTTTACGCGTCGAAACTGAACGCCGTCGAAGTCAACTACACCTTCCGCCAGTTGGTAAAAGAGACCACCGTCCAGAACTGGATCGCCGAAACACCCGCTCATTTTCGCTTCACCATCAAGGCGCATCAGGTGCTCACCCACATCAAGCGCCTGAAGAGCGCGGAGGAATTCCTGCAACGCTTTCTCGGCACGCTGGAAGCGCTGGAGCGCGCCGGATGTCTTGGCCCGCTGCTCTTTCAACTTCCGCCAAACTTCAAAGCGGATCAGTCAGTTCTCTCCGAATTTCTGAAATACCTGCCGCGAACCGTGCGCGCGGCTTTTGAGTTCCGCAATGAATCCTGGTTTTGCGACGCCACCTGGAACACGCTGAGCGAGCGCAACATCGCGCTCTGTGTGGCCGAGACCGAAGACCGCACCACTCCCGATGTTGTCACCGCCGACTACGCCTACTATCGCTATCGCAAACCCAGCTACACCGCCGAGGAACGCAAAGGTATGGAGACCCGCATTCAGGAGCATCTCGCCGCCGGCCGCGACGTCTTTGCCTACTTCAAGCACGAAGAAACCCCCGAAGGCGCGCTCTACGCAGTCGATCTGCTGCAATCAGCCAATAAGGTAAGAGGTTAGAGGTCAGATTGCAGAGGTAAACGAAGGGCTCAACGCCAGAGTTTCTTACCTCTTCAATCTGACCTCTTACGTATCTTTCCCGAATCCCGCTCGGTACTTTTCGTGTTCTGCCCCTTGTTCCATACTCATCGAATGGCCTCGGACGCCAATGCCCGCACTCTCCTCGCCTTTCTCGATTATCTTCGAGTGGAGCGGGGGTCGGCGAAGTTAACCATCGCCGCCTACTCCAGCGATCTTGCGCAGTTCGCCGAGTTTCTGGAGAAACGTCATCAGTTCCTAGAGGGAGCGCGCCGCGAGGACGTGCGTGAATACATCCAGGAATTATTTTCCAACCATCTCGACGGACGTTCCGTCGGAAGAAAGCTCTCCGCCATCCGCCACCTCTATCGCCACTTGCTCCTTGACGGGAAGATCGACAAGGATCCAACTTTGAACATCGATTTGCCGAAACAGTGGAAGGTGCTGCCGAAAGCGCTGAGCCGCGACGAAATCGCAGCTATGCTTGGCGGAACGGTGCTCTCTGAAACAGGGCTTTCTGAAACGAGGTTAGCTGAAACGCCTTCAGCAAAAGCAACGGCGAGTGGCCACGCTCTGGCTCTTCGCAATCGAGCCATGCTCGAGCTTCTCTACGCTGGAGGCGTGCGCGTCTCCGAAGTCGCCGATGCGCGCCTGGAAGACCTGAAACTCGATATGGGATACGTCCTGGTGCGCGGGAAGGGCGATAAAGAGCGCATGGTTCCCCTGGGAGTTCCCGCCCAGCAAGCCTTGGAGCAATACTTGAAAAATGGCAGGGAAGCGATCGCCAGAAGAAAAAGTTCGCCGCTGCTCTTCCTCGGGAGCGCTGGCCGCCGCCTGACACGTCAACGCGTCTGGCAGTTGGTCGGGAAGGCAAGCCTCTCATCCGGACGACACGCCAGCCCGCACATGTTGCGCCATTCCTGCGCCACGCACATGGTGGAGAACGGCGCCGATCTGCGCACGGTTCAAACCATCCTCGGCCACTCCGACATTTCGACCACGCAGATCTATACGCACGTGGCGCTCGATCGCCTAAAAAGCGTATACGCGAAACATCATCCGCGGGCGAAAGCAAAGGTATGAATCAACCACGGAGAAATCAACCACGGAGACACGGAGGCACGGAGAAATGCGAATTCACAATTCTCGTTCTGTGCGCGAGACTACTCGACTGGTCAATTGAGAAAGAAAAGGGTTTCTCCGTGGCTCTGTTTCTCCGTGGTGAATTGCTCTTTGTATCCGAGGCCGCACTGTGAGAGAGCATCAGCGCACGACGATCGAGCGCGCCATCGACGACTTCCTTCGCCACCTGCGCGAGCGTAACGCCTCGCCCCACACCATCAAGGCCTACACCGGAGACCTCGACACCTTCGCCGCCTACATAGGCTCGAGTGCCTGGACGTCGATCGATCACATAGCCATTCGGGGTTTCCTCTCGCACCTCTATGACAAAGGATTGAGCAAAACGTCAGTAGCCCGCGCTCTGGCGGCCGTGCGCTCGCTTTACCGCTGGCTGGCGCAGGAAGGTATAGTCGAGCAGAACCCTGCGAAACTCGTCTCAACGCCGCGCCTGCCAAAAAAACTTCCGCGCGTTCCGACCATAGAAGAAATGAACGCGGTGCTCGACGCCAAAATGCCCGAGGTGGCGTCGTTTCCCGAGCGCGACCGCCTAATGCTTGAACTGCTCTACGGCTGCGGCATCCGCAACTCGGAGTTGGTGGGCATCAATCTGGACGACATCAGCCTCAGCAACGAAGCCATCTTGATTCGGGGCAAAGGCAAGAAAGAACGCTACGTTCCCTTCGGAGGCTCAGCCCTGGCGGCGCTATCCATCTATCTGCCCTGGCGTCAACAAATGCTTCTAACGCTTAGGAACACATCAAGAAACGCGATAGCCACGAACCCGACGCCCGCCAAGGTGACCTCCGCGCTTCTTGTCAACCAGCGCGGTGGACGCCTGACCACGCGCAGTGTAGGCCGCATCGTCAAGCGCATAGCCGTAGCCAAAGGACTATCCCCCGACGTTCATCCCCACACTCTGCGTCACGCCTTCGGAACGCACATGCTGGAAGAAGGAGCAGACCTGCGTGCCATCCAGGAACTGCTGGGCCACGAGCGCCTGGCAACCACGCAACGCTACACTCAGCTTTCCGTCAAACACGTGATGAACGTCTATGACCAGACGCATCCGCGCGCGAAGTGAAAGCGATCCCTATTGCTGGCAAAATGTGTATTAACGATGTGTATTAACAAGGGTGTTCGTACAACGAGAGTGTTATTGCAGATGTAAATTGATCTCGCCGTGTTTATTGAAGGTGATCGACAACACGGTGTCCTTAGCGCTGGTAAAGTCGCCGTCCACGAATGCGGACTGGTCGTAAGTCGGCAGTCCCGCGGGCGGTGCTGTGACCGCTTCGGAGGCCGCGGTTGTCGCCGATCCGGTACTAGTTGGGGTGTCTGAGCCGGAGGTTACCCGCACCCGCAAACGATGTTTTCCCGCCGTCACCTGCGCAACATGAAGTTCGTGCCCCTGGACATGATGGAATACACCGAGACGCTTCTTCTCCGTTCCTTCCAGCTCGCACGTGTAAGCCAGGTTTTCATCCACCCAGATTGAAAGATGGGCCTGGGTGAAGTGGTGGTCCACCTCGATCTGCAGCGTTGCAGGAGTAACTACCGCAGCAACTACTGGAGTGAGTGCAGGGGCAGCCGACACTAAGGTTGCTCGCGTCACAGTCGCAGGAGGCGTAGAGGTTCGCTGCGGCTTGCTCGACTCCGGCGATTCTTTTGCCACTTGTGCTGGCGAAGGCGAAGCGACCTTCGCTGAAGCATGCCGACGTGCTCCTGCGGACGCGGGAGTGGTCTTCGCCGAAGCGACTCGGTGAGCCGCTGGCGTCGAGGCGGTCTTCGCAGAAACGGCCTGGTCTCCAGCCCGCGTCGGTGCGGGTGTTGCAGGAACAAGTGCTTTAACGGGATGCAGAGGCGCGGCAGTTCTCAGATGCACTCTCTGGGGGCTAAATGAAACTACCCAGAAACCCAACAGGAAAAGCCCAGCAAAAAGCGCGATGCCGGCCACTGACATCTTTCGAAGCCGGTTTATAGCATCCTGCTCTAACGGCAGAACATGTGCCACTGCCAAGAGTTCAGCGGCAACCGATGGTCGGCCAAGAATTGGCTGGCTAGGAGCCGATGGGCCGGGATCTGGCAGTTCGAGAGCTGGTAAGTCTGGAGCTGTCCGGTCGCGGGCCGATGACTCAACCGCTACCGGTGCTTTCTTGGCCACGCTGCCACCCGCGGACGGACTAGCGAGCTTTGTCTTGCTCACCGGATTTCGTCCTGTGCGCAGATTCTGAATGTCTTGCACCATCTCCGCACCGTTCGAGTAGCGCTCGGATGGATCTTTCGCCATCGCTCGCTCGATGATGCGATCGAGGCCTGCCGGTAATTCCGCATCGAGAACGGTTGCCGGTATCGGTTCTCGGTTGACCACTTTGAAGGAGACGGTAAGGGCGCTGTTGCCTTGAAATGGCCGGTAGCCTGTCAGCATGGTATAGAGGATCACGCCCAGCGAAAACAGATCCGACCGGCCGTCTACCGTTTCGCCATTCAATTGTTCGGGCGACATGTAAGCGGGCGTGCCCAGCGCGCGTCCTGCCAGAGTTTGGTTGGCGAGGTTGAGTTTCGCCACTCCGAAGTCGGCAATTTTGGCATGGCCGTCTTCGGTCATCAGAATGTTCGCGGGCTTCAGGTCGCGGTGCACCACCCCTTGCCGGTGGGCGCAGTCGAGCGCTTCCGCGAGTTCGCGCGCCAACTGTAGCGCTATCTCGACCGGCAGCTTACGGTCGTTCTGCAAGAGCATTTGTTCGAGAGATTCGCCCCCAACAAATTCCATTACGATGTAAGGGGTGCGCGTTTCCGCCTCCTCGCCGACATCGAAGATGGTTACGATTCCGGGATGCGACAGGCGGCCCGCAGCTTCGGCTTCACGGAAGAAACGCGCACGATAGTCGCGTTCCTCTTCCGGCGATTGGCCGGCCATGGAAATAGTTTTTACTGCGACGGTTCGGTTGATCTTGGGATCGCGCGCTTTGTACACAACACCCATGGCTCCGCGTCCCAATTCGGAGAGTATCTCGTATCGGCCGAAACGCTGGTTGTTGCGATCATCCATAAGGCCTTTTTCGCCGTCCTCGATTAGCTCCTCGACTAACCGCGAGGCAACAAGGCTCGGCTGCCGCAAAATGTAACTATTCTGTAGCTTGCGGCCGGTTGGTTCCAAGTTACCGTCGTGTTGCCGTAAAACCCATCTGCCATGGGGCGGAAGACAGGAATGCTAGAGGCACCGCAGGTGACCCTGGTAACTTTGTACCGGCGCGCCAATGCTTCACCATGGCAGAGAGGCGTCCCTTGGTCACACGCCCGTCGCGGATCGTTAGCGCTAATGCAATCAGGGAAATGGACCGATGAGTAAAATCGCTAAGGAAAGTATTCTGCTGTTATCGCTCTTTCTGATTGCCGCGATGGTGCAGTTTTACGCCGAGTCGCTGCCGATGGCGCTTTGCTTGTACTTTCTCCCGACTTTGTATTCGGCTTACTTCTTTGGCCGGCGGCACGCAACTCTCACCGCGACCGCCAGCATCTTCCTGGTCGTTCTGCTTGGTTTTCTGCACC
>JBAVAA010000164.1:0-1760 GCA_049585515.1 Terriglobales bacterium
ACAGCCCGCAGGATGCCTGCGCTACGGGTTCATGGAGTTTCGGTGAGCCGGGCGGAGGAATCCAAAAACTCTGCGGAATGAGATACGATATTTTTCTTGAAAACGCGCGCGGTTGTGTCCAACAAACCAACTGCGCGACACGGAGTTGGCGGAGACGTGAGATGCCTCTGGTGCGAACCTGCAAAAGCTGCGGACAGAAAAATCGGATTCCGGCAAAACATCTTGCCGACGCCGGCCGTTGCGGCGCATGCAAGTCTCCCTTGCCGCCGGTGGACGAACCTCTGGAAGTTGACGCCGAGCAGTTCGACGAAATCACACAAAATGCCCGCGTCCCTGTGCTGGTCGATTTTTGGGCGGAGTGGTGCGGCCCCTGCCGGATGGCCGCGCCGGAAGTAGCCCGCACGGCTGCCGATATGGCTGGGCGGGCCATCGTTCTTAAGGTCGATACCGAGCGCTATCCGCAACTGGCAGCCCGCTTCAATGTTCGCGGCATTCCGAATTTCGCCGTCTTCTACGGCGGTCGATTGGTGACGCAACAAGCTGGGTTGGTGGATCACACGCAGATGGAAAACTGGCTGCGATCTGCCGGTTCACCTTCGGTTGCCTGATTCCAACTGGCTACTTGATTGGATTTGCGCTGATCTTGTGTCCGCACTGGGATCGTGGTTTTTCCGGTGGTTGTGTGTCCTGAAAAATGCATCTCAGGGACGTGACGGCAGGCCAGTGCAAACAGGCGCTTGCGCGCGCTTCCCACGACGTGGTCAAGAACCCGACGTTTCAGGCTGCGGCGGCGCTTTCCTACTACTCGATTTTATGTATATTTCCGGCACTGATCCTGCTCTCCGCGGTCATGGCGTACATACCCGTCCCCGGCTTCTTCGCGGACGCGTTGGCGGCCATGGCCCGAGTGGTGCCGCGGGGAACAATGCCGATGGTGTACTCAGTCTTGATCGGGGCACTCGGCCCGAATCTGCGCGCATGGCTTTCTTTTGGGACCGTGGGCACGCTGTGGGTGGTCTCTTCCGCTTTCGACGAGATGATCGACGCTTTGGACACTGCTTATGACGTGACCGAACCTCGTGCCATGTGGAAGGCGCGACTTCTGGCGGTGGGACTGGCATTCGTCGTTGGCCTGGTGATGATGGGAGCTGTCGCGACCATGATTGTTGGCTCCCACATGGGGACATGGCTCGCCAATCGCATGTTTTTGTCGGGTGAGTTTTTGCTGTTCTGGGCCATTATCCACTGGATCCTCGGCGCCGGTTTCGCCGTATTCGCGGTGCAGTTGATTTACTTTCTGGCTCCCAACGTGAAACAGCGCTTCCTATCCACACTGCCCGGCGCTGTTCTTGCCGTTGCTGGCTGGATGGGCCTCTCCGGCTTGCTTGGCATTTATTTCCGGTACTTCGAGAACTACAACCGGCTCTACGGAACCTTGGGCGGCGTGATGGCGCTTATGACTTGGCTCTATTGGGGATATTTTGTTTTTCTGGCGGGAGGCGAACTCAATGCCGAACTCGCCAAGGCAGGTCTTGCGGGACTGCAGCCGAAAGATAAGAGGGCCGATTCGCGTGACCGCGCGGCTTAGAGACAATCCGATTGTTTATCGGACTACCTTCGGGGCGCTTATCAAAAGCGGGTGTGATACTTGCCATCTACTGAAATCCCGCCGACTTCGTCGCGCGTAAGGCTGACCGACCAGCGCTTGTTGATCTGGTAGTCACCTTGAACCACTTCGGTCCCAGGCTGCGAGAGATCGG
>JBAVAA010000165.1:0-4090 GCA_049585515.1 Terriglobales bacterium
GATTGCTTGGCGTAATAGTCGATTTCGCGGCTTACGTCGAAATTGAGGCGCCGGTCCGAGGTGACCGCATCCTTGAATTGGTCAAATACTCCAGCCGAACTTAAGTGTACGGTCGCGGACTGGAAGATATTGCTGGGACGCTTGTACACGTCGTCGAGAACGCGCGCATCGCACCATACCTCCGAATCGAAAGAACTTCCGCCCGCGTCGAAAATTCCCACCACTTGCCAGTGTCCCCCTCCAAAATTGACGGTGTTGCCGAGAGTCAATCCCGAATAGCTGCTGCTGGCATTTTTTCCGACGACCAACTCCGCGAGACCGGGCTGAAACATTCGGCCTTGGGCGATCTTGACGTTCTTCCGAACACTCAAAACGTTGGCGGATACCCCGCGGATTTGAACGTTCGCGTCGGTGCCCGTTGCACGCAGCGGGAATGGTGCAACCACTACCACTTCAGAGGTCACCAGAGGAGCATCTGAGCTGCGGGCCACACCCGGAGCATCCTGGAGAATTTTGATGTCCTCCAATCGAATTCCGCTCATCATCTCCGAGGTAGCGCCGGCGCGCATGACAATCGCATTGTCCTCGGATCCGGAAGAGACCAACGTAGCCCGGAACCCATGCGCCAATGAGAGCATCGCCACAAACACGCCTACAGTTCCGGCAACACCCAGAACCGCGACGATGGACGACGTCCAGCGAGCCTTTACGCTGCGAAAGTTGTAGACCAACGGGATTGCCATTTTCAAACCCTCCGGAGCGCATCGACAACCCGGATGCGCATGGCGCCAATTCCCGGCAGCAGACCACTCACGATTCCAACCAGCAGAGCGGTCGCGAGCCCGAGAGAAAGAATTGCAGGCGACAAGATGAGCGTCGGAAGCATCCCGTTCAAAGCCGTGCCCAGAGCCGGGACCGCCAGAAGCGCCAGGCCGAGCCCAAGCAGTCCTCCGATAATGGCGATGGTAAGAGCTTCGGCCAGTACAAAAAAGAGCACCCAGCGATCGCTGAAGCCGATTGCCTTGAGAACGGCGAGTTCGCCGACGCGCTCGCGCACCGAGATAGCCATCGTATTCCCGGTCACCAGCAGCAGGGTAAAGAACACAACCGTGCCGATGGTCATAATGAGGAATTGGATATTACCAAATTGCTTGACCCAACTAGCGGCAAAAGCCGACTCTGTTTCCGTTTTAGTTTCGAACGAAGAGTTGGCCGTCATGTCGTCGATAGCCTTCGCCACGCCGGCCGCTTGGTCGGGACTGTCGAGCTTCACGACATACCATCCGGTGTTGCCCTTGAACGTTGGAGGCACACGTTCTTCGAAATAATCCCACTGGAACCAGAACTGGCTCTCGTCGCCGCCCGGACGTTCGCTGTGATAGATGCCGTCCAGGTTGAACTCCCAGGTGCCGGTGGCGCCATAACCAATATTCTTGATGGGGATGCGGTCGCCGATTTTCCATCCGAAGCGTTTGGCCGTTTTCGCTCCGGCAATGGCGCCCTGGCGGTCCTTTACGAAGTTCTGCCACTGATCGTCGGGAACCACCAGTTCGGAAATGACCTGGCGTTGATTTTCAACGTCGATCACGTACTGGGGAAAGAAGTTTTTTTCCTCCTGATAAACCCCGCCAAACCAATTATTGTGCGTGACCGCCTTGACTCCCGGAATGCGCTGAATCTTATCGCGGTAGGCAAGCGGCAGCGGATTGATGATGGATACACGATTGATCACCACCAGGCGGTCCGCGCCCGCAATATCGGCGCCCCGGTTAAACGCTCCCCTGACTACGGCGAGGAACGCGAAAAGAAACAAGGCCACGGCGAACGATCCGATAGTGAGGACGAGGCGAAGTTTCTTGCGAAAGAGATTGGCGAAAATCAACCCGCGGAATTTCATGCCGCGCCTCCGGCCGGGATTTCTTGCGATTCGCGGGACTCGACAAGAACGCCCTTCTCCAGATGCAGTGTGAGATCGGCACGCTTCGCGACCACGGGATCGTGCGTTACCATGAGCACGGTCTTGCTGTACTCCTTCACCAGCCGCTGTATCAAATCCATGATTTCATCCGCGCTCTTTCGGTCCAGGTCTCCTGTCGGCTCGTCACAGAGCAGAAAAGTGGGGTCCGCAACAATTGCGCGGGCAATGGCAACCCGCTGCTCCTGTCCACCTGAGAGTTGACGCGGATAGTGGTTCATCCGCTCCGTCAACCCCACGATGCCGAGTGCCGTCTCCACGTGTTTGCCGCGCTCCGATTTGGAGAGGCTGGTCAGCAGCAACGGCAACTCCACGTTCTGAAACGCGGTGAGCACCGGGATGAGGTTATACATCTGGAAAATGAAGCCGACGTGCCGGGCTCGCCAGGAGGTCAGCTTGCTGCCGGACATGTGCGTGATCTCGTCGCCTGCCACTGTGATGCTTCCTCGCGTGGGAATGTCGAGTCCGCCGAGCAAATTCAATAGCGTGGTCTTGCCGGAACCGCTGGGCCCCATGAAGGCGACGAAATCGCCCTTGTCCACGTCAAGATTCAACCCCTGCAGTACGTGGATTTCTTCGCCTCCACGGCGGTACGTCTTATCCAGCCCCCGCACTTGAATCTGACTGTTCGTTCTTCCAGTGCCGTCCACTTGAACCATGTCTCACTCCCTCATCATTATCGCTTGATCTTTATTTCTTGATTTGGACGATTTGACCATCATGCAGATCTGCCGGCCCATTTACAACCACGGTATCGCCAACATTTAAGCCCGCAATCACTTCTGCGTCAGTACCACGATTTCCGCCTAAAGTGACTGCGCGCCGCTCTGTTTTGTCGATCTTAATCAGAAAAACAACTTTCTTGCCGCCTTCGTCCCGAACTGCGCTCTGTGGTACCAGAATCGCAGGCGCAGCTGCAATATTCTTCTGAGATGGTTCATCGCCTAGAAAAGTCACTTTAATTCCCATGTCAGGCAGGATCCGGGGGTCGAGCTTCAAGAACGAAATCCGCACTTTTACAGTTGCTTTTTGACGGTCGGCGCTGGGGATAATCGTGCGCACGCGGCTGGGAATTTCCGAGTCGGGATAAGCGTCGAGAATTGCAGTGACCTGCTGTCCCGGCTTTACCCGCGTGATGTAGGCTTCATTCACATCGACCTCGATTTCGTTCGAGTTCATGTCCACAACTGTGGCGATACCCGTGCGCGTGAAGCCGCCGCCGGCCGAGATCGGGGAGACCATCTCGCCGACCTGCGCGTCCTTCGACACGACAATGCCGTCAAACGGGGCGCGAATTGTGCAATTATCAACCGCTTGTTGCGCCTCACGGATGCGGGCTTCGGCCGCATTCGCCTGCGCCTTGGCTAGGTCGATCTTGGCCTGGAGACTCTCCGCGGCGGTGCGCGCATTGTCCAATTGCTCCTGGGGTTCGACCCCAGCTTTTTGGAGTTCCTCGGTGCGGTGCAGCAAGATGAGGGCGTTCTTTAGTTGTACGTCGTAGTCGGCGATGGCAGCCCTGGCAGAATCGCGATCCGCCCTTGCCGTTTCCAGAGCTCGCTTGGCATCGGAATCGTCGAGAGTGGCCAGCAATTGGCCCTGGTGCACGTGCGTGCCCTCGTCGAAGAAAACGCCGGTCACGCGGCCTGTAATCTTGGCGGCGATAGTGGCCCGTTGACGCGGAGTAACGTATCCGGTGGCGTTCAGCAATGCCTCACGGTTTCCGGAGCCCACAGCTTTCCTCGCCACTGCTATTTCGACGGACGGCTTCGAACCGAATAACGCATAAACGCCTGCTCCCACGCCGCACAGGACGATCAGAAGCCCGAAGAAAATGGCGAGACCCTTCCCGACTTTGCCGCTCTTGCGCTGTCCTTCATGGATGCGCAATGAGCCCAGGTCGTGTGGGGGTGCGTTTCCTCGCGTCACCATTTTTTTCTGTTGTTCCTTCCTTGAAAAATGATCCAGTACTCAAAGAATATCCATAATAAGCTCCATCCGCAAAACGAGCCGAAGTCGAGTAAGTAGGTTGCAATGGCTCCAAGTCCGGAATGACGATCGGCAAACCAACCTGTTCTCAAGTGTTAAATTGGAACACAGAGTTCCCGAGCCCAGACG
>JBAVAA010000166.1:0-2434 GCA_049585515.1 Terriglobales bacterium
TGATGACTCCGTTCGTGGTCGGCCGGGAATCCAGCGTACGCGCCCTCGAAGAAGCTCTGGCCAGCGACAAAAAAATATTCCTCGCCACCCAGCACGACGCGAGCATCGACGAACCCAAAGCCGGCGACATCTTCCAGGTCGGAACCATCGTTAACATTGTCCAGAGTCTCAAGCTCCCCGACGGCAACATTAAAGTCCTGGTCGAAGGCATCGAGCGCGGCAAGATTCTGCAGGTCGTCGAAACCGAAGGCTTTCTCCAGGCCACCGTACGCGTCGCCCGCTACGCCACCGAGACGACGCCGCAGATAGAAACCGGCATGCAGCGCGTCACCGGCATGTTCGAGCAATACGTAAAACTCTGCCAGTCGCTGAACTACGAGACCATGATCGCCGCCGTACGCATGGAAGATCCGGCCAAGCTCACCGACACCATCGCCGCCAACCTCCAGCTTTCCATCGAAGAAAAGCAGGGACTGCTTGAAATCTTCGATCCCGCCGAACGCCTGAACCGCATCGGCGACGTGCTCGACGTGGAAATCGAAAAGCTAAACATGGACCGCACCATCCAGTCGCGCGTAAAGCGGCAGATGGAAAAAGCGCAGAAAGAGTACTACCTCAACGAGAAAATCAAAGCGATTCAAAAGGAACTGGGCCGCGGCGAGAAAAGCGAATTCGACGAACTGAAGAAGAAGGTAGAATCCGCCGGAATGCCCAAAGAGGTTCGCGACAAAGCAATCCAGGAACTGAAGAAACTGGAAGCGATGCCGCCCATGTCGGCCGAGTCCACCGTCTCCCGCAACTATCTGGACTGGCTCCTGGCCGTTCCGTGGAAGAAGCGGTCGAAAGAAATCCTCAACATCACGCGTGCCGAGAAAACTCTGAATGAAGATCACTATGGCCTCGAGAAAATCAAGGAGCGCATCCTCGAATTTCTAGCCGTCCGCCAGTTGGTAAAAAATCCCAAAGGTTCAATTCTCTGTTTCGTAGGCCCTCCCGGAGTAGGCAAGACTTCGCTAGGGATGTCGATCGCCAAAGCCACCGGCCGCAAATTTGTGCGTATGTCCCTAGGCGGCGTCCGCGATGAGGCCGAAATCCGTGGCCATCGCCGCACCTACATCGGAGCCCTGCCCGGCCAGATCATCCAGATGATGAAAAAGGCCGGCACCAAGAACCCGGTCTTCATGCTCGACGAAGTCGACAAAATGTCGATGGACTTCCGCGGCGATCCCTCCGCGGCGCTGCTTGAAGTCTTAGACCCCGAGCAGAACTTCATGTTCGTGGACCATTATCTCGACGTCGAGTACGACCTGTCCCAGGTCTTTTTCGTGGCCACCGCGAACGTGATTCACACCGTTCCGCCCGCCCTGCAGGACCGCATGGAAGTGCTGCGCCTGCATGGCTACACCGAGCCGGAAAAAGTCGAGATCGCAAAACAGTTCCTGGTAAAGAAGCAGATGGCGCAGGCGGGCCTCACCGACAAGAACGTCCAGTTTTCCGACGAGACAATCCGCCAGATCATTCGCGGCTTCACCCGCGAAGCCGGGGTACGCAACCTGGAGCGGGAGATTGGCAACATCTGCCGCAAGGTCGCGCGCAAGGTAGTAAAAGAAGGCGCGGACTTCTCCGCCGTGATCCAGTCGGACAAAGTTGGCGATTATCTTGGAGTGCTGAAGTTCCGCGACACTCTGGCCCACGAGAAGAGCGAAGTCGGCTTGGTAACAGGCCTGGCCTGGACCGAAGTAGGAGGCTCCATCCTAAGCACCGAGGCCACGGTGGTCGACGGCAAAGGCAAGCTGACCTTAACCGGCAAGCTAGGCGACGTCATGCAGGAATCGGCGCAGGCAGCCATGTCCTACATTCGCTCGCGAGCCTCTCGCCTCGGGCTGCCCCGCGATTTCTACCGCAACCTCGACATTCACGTGCACGTTCCCGAAGGCGCGATTCCAAAAGATGGCCCCTCCGCGGGAATCACCATCGCGACCGCCCTGGCCAGCGCGCTAAGCAAGATCCCCGTCCGCCGCGATCTAGCCATGACCGGCGAAATTACACTGCGCGGCAAGGTGCTGCCCATCGGCGGATTGAAGGAAAAACTTCTGGCCGCCCATCGTGCCGGATTGTTCGAAGTAATCCTGCCGCAGGAAAACGAAAAAGACGTGGCCGAGGTCCCGGAAAACCTGCGCACCGCCATGAAGCTGCACTTCGTCGACAACATGGACCAGGTGCTAGCCGTCGCCCTCGAAGGCCCGCTGCCGCAGATGACGTCCGAGGCTGAGGCTATGGCCCCGATCACCACGCCGCCCACTCCCGAGATTCCGGCTCGCCAGTAGCAAGTCGTAGCGCCGCTGTCTCGCGGGTGTCTCGCCCGCGACGCGGACGGCAAGATGCCCTCCGCGTCGGTAAGAAGTCAGTGCCTTTTACAGAGGCTGTTTTGGGC
>JBAVAA010000167.1:0-4385 GCA_049585515.1 Terriglobales bacterium
GACCGATATAACCCGCTGGATGTCAGATCAGCCAGCGCGACTCGCTGGCTGCGCCGCGCACAAAGGCCGCTTGGCGGAAGGATACGACGCCGACTTCATAATCCTCGATCCCGAGGCTGAGTTCGTAGTGAGTGAAGATAGGCTGCATTATCGCCACCCCGTCTCCGCGTATTTGGGAGAAAGACTACGGGGTGTGGTGAAAGCAACGTATCTGCGCGGGCAGGTCGTGTTCCGTGACGGCGAATTCTCTGGGGAAGCAAGGGGGCGGGAAGTTCGCCGCTAGTAATTAAGGATAGAGATGACCGCAGAGCAAATCATCGGCAAATCTGTGCCCCGCAAGGAAGGCCGCGACAAAGTAACGGGCGCAGCGCGATACATCGATGATATGACTTTGCCCGGGATGCTTTACGGGGCGACTGTCCGCAGCCAAATTCCGCGCGGCATAATCAAGAAAATCTCGTTTGATCCCCAACTCGACTGGAGCGAATTTGCAATCGTCACCGCCAAAGACATTCCCGGCAAGAATTGCATCGCTCTCATTGGCGACGACCAGCCTTGCCTGGCGGATGGCAGAGTCAATCATCCGGAGGAGCCGATTCTCTTATTGGCCCACTCCGACCGGCATCGGATCAGAAAAGCAGTCGACGCGGTCTCGATCGAATACGAGCCGCTGCCGGCAATCTTTACGATCGAAGAAAGCGAACGCTGCGAACGAGTAATTTGGGGAACGGATAACACATTCACAACCTTCCTGATTGCCAAGGGCGATGTGGACAGCGTCTGGGCGAAGGCCGACTACATTGTTGAAGGCGAGTACGCGACTGGAGCGCAAGAGCAGCTCTACATCGAAAACAACGGGGTGATCGCGGCCTTCGATGCCGCGCAAGGCATCACGGTATGGGGTTCGCTGCAGTGTCCTTATTATGTGCACAAGGCGCTGATCGCATTGTGCAATCTGCCGGAGGACAAGGTTCGCGTCGTGCACATGGAGACTGGAGGCGCTTACGGCGGGAAGGAAGATTACCCGTCAATCATCGCAGGCCATGCCGCGCTGCTGGCCATCAAGTCCGGGCGGCCGGTGAAGATTATTTATGACCGTCTGGAAGACATGACAGCGACCACCAAGCGTCATCCTTCCCGCACGCGACATCGCACAGCGGTCACCAAGGAAGGCAAAATCCTGGGCGGAGAAATCGACTTCACAATCGATGGCGGCGCATACGCGACCTTGTCGTCGGTCGTGCTCTCACGTGGCACCATTCACGCCGGCGGTCCCTACCACTGGCCCAATGTCCGGATTCGCGGGAAGGCGGTGGCGACAAACGCCTCGCCGCACGGCGCATTTCGCGGTTTTGGAGCCCCGCAAAGTCTGTTCGCCATGGAGCGGCACATGGACCGCATTGCGCAGACCCTCGGACTTTCTCCGGTAGAGATCCGCCGCCGCAATTTTCTGAAGCCGGGTCAAACCACGACCACTGAGCAGACCATCCGCGAAGAAATCGATCTGGGAAAACTTCTCGACCGGGCACTCGAACTCTCGGACTACACCTCGAAGAAAAAGAAGTTCGTGCAGGCAAACCAGACGAGTCCAATCAAGAAAGGAATGGGGATCGCCACTTTCCTGCACGGTGCTGGCTTCACCGGTTCCGGCGAACGTTATCTGGCCTCTGTCGTCGGAGTCGAAGGCTGCCCCGACGGCACCGCACGCGTTCTGGTTTCGAGCACAGAGTTCGGACAAGGGACCAACACCGTCCTCTGCCAGATTGCGGCGGAAGCCCTGAACTTGCCCTATGACGATGTTCAAATTGCGCAGCCGGATACGAATCAAGTGCCAAACAGCGGGCCGACAGTCGCTTCGCGCACGGCCATGGTTGTCGGAAGTCTGGTGCGGTCGGCCGCCGTAGGAATCAAGCAAACTTTGATCGCCGAGGGAATGCTGCGCAGTTCGTACTCACCGGAAGAATTTCGCTCCGCCTGCCAACGCTATATTGCCAGGCATGGTCAACTCCGCTCCTTAGCGCGCTATGACCCTCCCGAGGGCGTTTACTGGGACGATCAGAAGTATCGTGGCGAAGCCTACGCGGCTTTTGCCTGGGCAGTTTACATTGCCGAGGTCAGCGTGGACCTCTCGACCTACAGCGCGAGAGTCGACGACTTCGTCGCCCTGCAGGAAGTCGGCCGAGTTCTGCACCCGATTCTGGCCAAGGGACAAATCGCCGGCGGCGTTGCCCAGGGAATCGGATTTACGTTGTATGAAAAAGTCGTCTGGCAAAATGGACGCATGCAGAATGGCCAGATGACAAATTACATCATGCCAACGTCCGCGGATTTGCCGCAGATTCGTGTTTTCTTCGAAGAGATGGGCAATATTCACGGGGCCTACGGCGCCAAAGGAATTGGCGAACTCCCGATGGATGGTCCAGCCCCGGCCATCGTCAATGCGATCGAAGATGCCCTGGAAACGCACTTCGATTCGATTCCCCTGTTGCCGGAGGATATCTTTGACGCGCTCTCGAACGCAGTCTCCGCCGGTGAAGAGCAATGACAACAATAATGACGACTGGCCCCTCCGATGATCGCGGAAAATGCGAGATTTCCTTCACCGTAAATGGCAAGGCGCAAACCGTTCACGTCTATCCGATGGAAAGACTGCTCGATGTTCTGCGGCACGAACTCGGGTTGACTGGCACGAAGGAGGGTTGCGGAGAGGGCGAGTGTGGCTCTTGTTCCGTGTTGATGAATGGCGCGTTGGTGAACAGCTGCCTCATCCCGGCTCTTCAAGCATCGGGCGCGAATCTAACCACAATCGAAGGCCTCGCCGAGGGTCCGCAGCTAGGCGCGCTTCAGAAGGCATTTTTGGAATGCGGCGGCGCGCAGTGCGGCATCTGCACTCCGGGAATGATTCTGGCCAGCAGCCATCTGCTCGACAAGAAACCTGAGCCCACTCTGGACGACATCCGCGAAGGATTGTCAGGCAATCTCTGCCGTTGCACCGGTTACATGCAGATTTTCGATGCGGTAACCGAGGCAGCTCGACGCAGGAATCCAGCATGAGGTCCAATCCGGGTGATTTTAAGCTGATTGCACCGGGCAAACTGGATGCTGTCGTAACACTTCTGGCGCAGGAACCCGGCCAGTGGCTGCCTATAGCGGGCGGAACCGATGTGATGGTGCAGTACGCAGCCGGAACACTTCGAGCGAGGAAGCTGGTGAGTATCTGGAATTTGCCGGAGCTGCGATCTATAGAAATTGTACCCGACGAGATCAGGATTGGGGCCGGGTGTACATACACCCAACTGCGTGAGCATGAAATCGTCGCGCGGGAATTTCCCCTCCTGGCGAGCGCCGCTCGCTGGACTGGCGGAATCGCGAACCAGAATCGCGGGACCCTGGGCGGCAACATCGTGAATGCATCGCCCGCGGCCGATTCCCTGCCCGCGCTGCTGGCCTACGAGGCCGAATTGATTCTGGTATCGGTTCGTGGAGAGCGCCGAGTTCCGTACCTCGGTTTCCACACTGGATACAAGAAGATGAATTTGGCGCCCGACGAATTGATCCGGGTAATCTGTTTACGCCGCGGGTTTTCCGGGTATCTTCATTATGCCCGGAAAGTGGGAGCGCGCAACGCTCAAGCCATCTCAAAAGTATGCATCGCCGCGCTCGGCCGCCTTAGCGGTGGCGCGATTGGGGCTGTGAGTGGCGTCGAGATTGAAGACGTTCGTATCGCGGTTGGCAGCGTCGCTCCAGTTCCGCTTCGTTTGACCGAGGTGGAACGTATCGTGCAGGGCAAATCTGTCGATAGCGAGTTAGCACAACAGGCAAGAAAAGCGGCATCCTCCGCGATCCAGCCGATTGATGACATTCGATCCACGGCGAGATACCGCTCGGCGGTGTTAGGCAATCTTGTAGTGGAGTTTATTGAGAAACTAAGGACAACAGGGGACGACAGCGGAAAGACGGCATGAGCGATGTGCTTGGGCGCTGGAATTTTCTTCCCACTGCGGCAGCGGCGGATGAGATACTGCCGTGCTGTGGCTCGCGGGCCTGGGCGGGAAGAATGGTGATGCGAAGACCGCTGCCCGATGCAGCAACGCTGCTCGCTGCGTCCGACGAGATCTGGCGCAGTTTGAATGAGTCAGATTGGCTGGAAGCGTTTCGAAGCCATCCTCGAATCGGTGAATCGCGCAACGCCGTATCGAGTGCACCAAAAGCATCCCAGTCCGCTGCCTGGTCAGAAGAGGAGCAGCGGAACGTCGCAGATGCAAACGACGCCGTAAGAATTGCGCTCGCGGAAGGAAATCGCGCATACGAGCGAAAGTTCGATCATATCTTCATCGTATGCGCGACAAGCAAGTCCCCGGCAGAGATTCTGGAGATTTTGCAAA
>JBAVAA010000168.1:0-3027 GCA_049585515.1 Terriglobales bacterium
AGCCAAGTATGCGTGGCGTCTTTGGAGTTACGAATGGAAACCTGCCAAGAGCGGCGACCACACAATCTTCTCTCGCGCCACCGATAGCCAGGGACGAGTGCAGCCCGACGCACCCGTGTGGAATCCCAGCGGCTATCTCTACAATGCCTACGATCAGGTGAAGGTCAATGTCCAAGCCTAATTTCATGTCCAAGCCTAATTTCGACAGTCATGCGGGATGGATCGCGGCGATTCTGATGCTGGCCCTCATCAGCCTCAGCGCCGCGCTCGCTGAACAATCGTCTTACGCTTCCAGCAGCCCATTGCCCGCCGGCGCCATGCAGCAAAAAGCCGCCGAGGCATGTTCCACCTGCCACGAAGCCCGCATCATCGTGCAGCAGCGCCTGAGCAAAGCCGCGTGGACCAAGGAAGTCGACAAGATGACCAAATGGGGAGCTGAGGTCGATCCCAAAGATCGCGATGCTCTCATCGATTATTTCAGCGCGAACTTCGGGCCCGACCGGCCTGCCTACATCGCGCCAAGAAGCGCGACCGCGACTGGCTCCGCATCCCCGACCACAACCAAGAAATAGCGGCGTTTTGACCGCGAAAACATCTAGTTCCTTGAAGAGAGAAAACACCAACTACTGCTAAGATTCATCAGCGCCCGTGCGGGCGACTCTAATCGGCTTGAGCAGCCGTGAGTAACCGGGTATTGAGCTTGTCACAACGGATTTTTCTGCCAGTCTTCCTCTTGTTCTCTTCGGTCATCTTTGCGAGCGCGCAAGCACCCAGCGCTCCAGGTAAGCCGCTTCCGCCCGGACCAATGCAAGCTAAAATCAAAGCCACCTGCACGAACTGTCACAACGTCAGCCGCATTACCGAGCAGCATTTGACCCGACAACAATGGTCCGAGCAACTCAAAAAAATGGAAGGACTGGGCGCGGTAATCCCGGACTCCGATCGCGCTGCCATGCTGAATTATTTGACCAAGAACTTCGGTCCTGGAAGCGGCGGGGCCAAGACGGCAGTAAAGAAATCGGGAAGCGCTGCCAACTAGTTTGAAAGAGCAAAGCGCTGCCGACCCAACGTCGAGAGTGACATTACGGCAGCGCCGCCCGCGATTTTACTCGAACTAGCGCCAGCATGCGCGTCGCGTACCACGACTTCAAGTGATTGTTTAGGTGCGGGGCCGGTCACTTCTTTTCGGCATTTGTTTCCGCGTCCGTCGCGTCCGCGCTCGAACCTTTTTCCGGACGCAGCAGCGGAAACAGAATCACGTCGCGAATCGTGCGCGAGTTGGTGAAGAGCATGGCCAGGCGATCGACTCCCACGCCGACTCCGCCCGCGGGAGGCATGCCATAAGAAAGCGCGTTTATATAATTTTCATCCATCTGGTGAGCTTCTTCGTCTCCGCGCTCGCGCTCTTTTAGCTGCGATTCGAAGCGCCGGCGCTGATCCTCGGGATCGTTCAGTTCGCTGAAGCCGTTCGAGATTTCCATTTGCCCAGCAAACATTTCGAAGCGCTCAGTCCACTCGGGTTCATCCGGCTTTTGCTTGGAGAGCGGCGAGACGGCGGTGGGAAACTCATAAATGATCGTAGGCTGCATCAGATGTTCTTCGGCGATAGCTTCAAAGATCGCCGCGATGGTCTTGCCCACTGGCGCGGCCGCGTCATATTTCAAGTCAATTCCCGCGCCGCGCACGCGCCCGACCAGTGCCTCCACCGATTCTCGCGAAGCGAAGTCATTGCGCGAAGGCGCTGCGCCGGCCTTCTCTGGCCAAAATTTTGAGATCGCCTCACGCATCGTCATCCGCCGCCAGTTGGCGTGCGACCAGTCAATGTCGTGCTCGCCCCACTTCGTCTTCATCCCGCCAGTCACATCTTTAACGGCCTGTTCGATTGCTCCCTGCGTCGTATCGAGAATGCCGAGATAGTCGGTGTAGGCCTGGTACGCCTCGAGCATGGTGAACTCGGGATTCCATCTCCATCCCAGGCCTTCATTGCGAAAGTTACGATTGATCTCATAGACGCGATCGAATCCGCCCACTGTCAGCCGCTTCAAATAAAGTTCCGGAGCGATGCGAAGATACAGATCCATATCCAGCGTGTTGTGGTGCGTCTTGAACGGACGCGCCACCGCTCCGCCCGCAATGGGATGCATCATCGGCGTCTCGACTTCCATAAACCCCTGCGAGTCGAAATAACGACGCAATGATTGCACCAGCTTGCTGCGCTTCAAGAACACTTCGCGCACTTCCGGATTCATCACCAGATCGACATAGCGTTGACGATAGCGCAACTCGACGTCGGTCAGCCCATGGAATTTTTCCGGCAGCGGCAGCAGGTCTTTCGATAGGAAAGTCAACTCTTCGGCATGAATGCTGAGTTCGCCAGTGCGCGTGCGAAACAGATAGCCGCGCACTCCGATGTGATCGCCCAGATCGAGCAGCTTCCACAATTCGTATCCGGCATCGCCGATCGCGTCTTTCTTGACGTAGATCTGCAGCCGCTGTCCATCCTGCTGCAGGTGCGCGAAGCCGGCCTTGCCCATTAGCCGGATCGCCATAATGCGTCCCGCAACCCGCACCGTCACCCGCGGAGATTCCAGTTCCTCCGCCGTCTGCCCGCTGTACTCGGCGAGAATCTGCGGCACGGTGTGGCTGTAGTTAAACCTAGTTGGATACGCCGGGTGCCCGAGAGCCTCAATCTTTTTCAGCTTCTCGCGCCGGAGTTCATAAATATCTTCGTCGAGTGACAATGAGTTTCCTTCAGTAAGTAAAGTAAACTGGAAGCAGCGATTATAAATAACCAGAACCATGAGGGTGCCCCATCCTTGCGCGTTCTTTGCTCAAGGGTGGGGATTTTGACGTTCCCGAACGCCGATTTCACCGCAAACACGGATCTGCACAACCCCATTCAGCCCTCAACTACCTTCAGCAGCCGCGCCACCCCCTCGCGAAAATCGCCCGGCGCGGTAATCAGACTAAGCACCAGATATCCATCGCTGGGAAAATCATAAAAGTGTCCCGGATGCACGCTCACCC
>JBAVAA010000169.1:0-1598 GCA_049585515.1 Terriglobales bacterium
CTTCGGCACAGATCGTCCAATCGCTGTTCTGGCTGAATAATTGTCGCAAGCTGCGGCGGATCATTTCGCTGTCATCAACGATCATGATTGACTTTGGCATGGACACCTCGCAGGATTAAGCATGGCCACCAATACGCTGCTGAGCCATACCGCTGTTTCCCTATTACCAACGCGGGGCTTTCGTTCCATAATGTGAATACGATCTGGCGTTCGAATTGCGTTCTTACCCGAATCGAACCTGCGAGGATTCCATGTCCAAAGTCAACATCGCCGAAAAGTTTGCCAAAATCACCGAATACTGGAAGCCCTACATCGCCGCCGAACTCAATGGCCAATATGTGAAGCTGGACAAGCTCAAAGGCAAATTCGTATTTCACCATCACGAGAACGAAGACGAGATGTTTCTGGTGGTCAAAGGCCGCTTCCGCATGGAGTTTCGCGACCACCATGAATGGATCGAAAATGGTGAGTTCATCGTGGTTCCGCGAGGCGTGGAGCACCGTCCGGTGGCGGACGAAGAATGCTGGATTCTCCTCTTTGAGCCTGCTACCACGCTGAACACCGGCAACGTCAAGAACGAGCGAACGCTGCACGAACTGGAACGAGTTTAAGCTTGAGGCCCAACAGTTATGACGAACTGCAAACTCGCGCGTGACGCGGCAAGTCCGTGCGCCGCGTAACAGCGGAGTTGTTACCTTTGTTCCAATGCAACCTGACTTCAGTACCCTATAAGCCCCGCCGCGAATGCGTCAGGATAGTGGTTACCCGGAAATCCCTCCTTGTCGGGCTTGGCGGCGCATGTTCGATTCCGATCCTCGGGAAAACGAAGTGGTTGAGACCTGGCAGCGGTTTGCACAGGGGCTGCTGGGAGTGCTCGCGCTCGTCGGCGCCGGCATCATGGTGGAGTACTATGCTCCACCGGGAACCGCCGATCTGGAGCAGCAGGTTCACCAGCTCTCACGCCAGGTGGCGGACCTGGAACGGCAGCAATCGGTTTCCGCTTCGGTGGTGGACGACACGCGGGATTCAGTCGCCTACATTTATGGGATTTACCACGTTTCCGGCCACGCGCAAGCTATGCGCGCTCGGGTAGCTGGAACCGGATTTGTAGTCGCTCCCGGCCTGTTGGCCACCAATCGTCATGTCGCCGAGCCCTGGTACGGCGACCGCGAAGTCGCTGTGGCATTGCGGCGGGGAGGATCGCCGGTGCTGGAAAAACTGGTCGCATACTTCCCAGGATCGCCGCTTCCTGTAAACCTGGAGACGACGGTCATTGCCAGCCATGGCGATCTGGCGCTGCTGCGCTTCGAGATCACCGCCTTTACCAGGAAACTGGTTCCCTTGACCTTATCGCCGACGCTGCCCCAGGTCGGCGAGTCAATAAGCGTGCTGGCTTATCCCATGGGCGTAACCGGCATGGTGGCAAAATCGCCGGCGGCGGTTTACGAACGGCTTGCGTCTCATCCGGACGATGGCGACACGGCGGGCGAACTGGCGGCGCTGTCTTTGATCCGGCCCTCGGCAACGTTTGGGCACATCGGCGACGTCAGCGGCGACAAATTGATCTATGACGCCCCCACGGCGCGGGGAGGCAGTGG
>JBAVAA010000170.1:0-2119 GCA_049585515.1 Terriglobales bacterium
GAACCGAGAACTGAGAACCGAGAACTGCCCTTATGGTCTATCTCACGCGCAAAGCCGAATTTTCTGCATCGCACTACTATCACAATCCCGACTTCACTCCGGAAGAAAACCAGCGAATTTTTGGCAAGTGCAATAATCCCCACGGGCACGGCCACAACTACACGCTGGAAGTCACCGTGAAAGGCGCGGTCGATCCAAAGTCCGGATTCGTTGTAGACCTCAAGCAATTAAAAGACGTAATGAGCAGGGAAGTGCTCGACGCACTCGATCATCGCTTCCTGAACAAGGAGGTACCGGAGTTTTTCACGCGCATCCCAACCACCGAAAATCTAGCCATCGCCATCTGGCAACGCCTCGCTCCGAAACTCAACCAGGCGCAGTTGCATCGCGTCCGCGTCTACGAAACACCCAATCTGTTCGTCGATTTTTACGGAGAAGCATGGAAGCGCACCTAACCCGCCGCTACATGTTCTCGGCGTCCCACCGCCTGCATAGCGACGAAATGTCCGAGGAACAGAACCGCGCAACCTATGGCAAGTGCAATAATCCCTATGGCCACGGCCACAATTACATGCTAGAGGTTACCGTCAGTGGGCCGGTCGACAGCCAGACTGGAATGGTTTGCAATCTGGTCGATCTGGATGGCTTTGTGCGCAATCGGATTCTCGAGCGCTACGACCACCAGAACCTGAACCTGCTGCCAGAGTTTGCCGAGCAAGTTCCGACCACGGAAAACCTGTGCATTGCGATCTACGATATAGTGAAGCGCGGCTTCTCCGCAGCGCATCTAGAGAAGGTACGTATTGAAGAAACAATGATGAATTCGTTCGAATATTGTGGAGAGGGAGAAGATTCGGAGATTTTGTAATTTCTACTGACTGGTTTGAAAATTACAAATCGCAAATTACAAATTCCATGAACTCCACCACCCAACCCGCCACCCTGACCAGCGCCACCTACGAAGAACTGGTGCGCGAAATGATCATCCGCCTGGGCGAAGATCCTGATCGCGAAGGCCTTTCACGCACGCCTGCGCGCGTCGAGAAAGCCATGCAATTTCTCGTCAAGGGCTACAAGGACGATCCCGAAGCGCTTCTGCGGGGCGCGCTCTACACCGTCAGCTACGACGAGATGGTGATTGTGAAAGACGTCGAGATGTTCAGCCTGTGTGAGCATCACCTGTTGCCATTTTTTGGCAAAGTGCACGTCGCCTATATCCCGAACGGAAAAGTCATCGGCCTGAGCAAGATACCTCGCCTCATCGACGCGTTCGCGCGCCGCCTGCAGATTCAGGAGCGCCTGACCACGCAAATAGCCGAAGCGATCCAGAATGCCATCCAACCGCAGGGGGTTGGGGTGGTCATCGAGGCCCGGCATCTTTGCATGATGATGCGCGGCGTCGAAAAACAGCATTCTTCGGCCGTAACTTCTTCCATGCTCGGCTGCTTCCGCAGCGAAGAGGAAACCCGAACCGAATTCCTGTCCCTCATCCGCCAGCGCACAAATGGAGTGTGAGCCATTCCGTGTGGGGCGAGCGCTCTCGCCCGCCTGCCCCATTCTCTGAATCCGCGCCCTTCCCACTCGTAATCCATCCTCGGTTCGACTAAGCTGAATGCCGCATGCCCAGACGCAAGTCATCCAGCGAAGGCGCGCCGAGCCGACTCGCACTCTCAGGCCGCCTGGCCCTGGTCACCGGCGCCAATCGTGGCATCGGCTTCGCCATTGCCCGAGCGCTGGCGCGTCAGGGATGCAATCTGATCATCACCGGCCGCGACCAGCACGCCCTGGCCAGAGCGCGCACCGAATTGCAGAAGCTCCGCCCGCGGAAATCAAACGCGGATGTCCTGGCGCAGTCCTGCGACGTCCGCAGCCCCGACTCGGTCGACTACCTTTTCACGCTCGTCCGCGGATTGCACAAGCCCCTCGACATCCTCGTCAACAACGCCGGCATTGGACATCCCAATCGCACCGTAGCCGAACTCCCCTATCCCACTTAGATGGAGGTGATCGACACCAACCTCAACGGGCTCTTCCTCATGACACAGGCGGCCCTCGCCGTAATGAAGCGCGGCAGCACCATCGTGAATAATCTTTCCATTTCCGCCGAGCAAGTCTTTCC
>JBAVAA010000171.1:0-1536 GCA_049585515.1 Terriglobales bacterium
CTTCGGATCCTTGAAGCTTTCATAAAGAACGTCGAGAGAGTGCATGACCGTGTCCAATCCTATGAGATCGGCAGTCTCCAGAGGACCCATTGTGTGTCCGAAGCACTTTTTGAAGATCATGTCGATCTTCTCCGCCGTAGAGACGTTGTCCTGCAGGACAAAAGCAGCCTCGTTCATGAACAAGTGGGAGATCCGGTTGGAAACAAAGCCAGGCATATCATCGACGACGATTGCCTCCTTTTTCAGTTGAGAGAGCAAGTGCAACAATGTGCTGACTGTCGCCTCGGAAGTGTGAAATCCCCTGATCACTTCAACCGCTGGCTTCAAATGGACCGGATTCATGAAGTGAACCCCGATCACATTCGCGGGACGCCTGGAGGCGCTGCCGATTTTTGTGATGGAAATGCACGAGGTATTGGCTCCAAAACAGACCTCGGGAGGCGCGAGTTCTCCCAACTTTTCGTAGAGTGGTTTCTTGATTGCCCAGTCCTCGGTAACGTTCTCGATGATGAAGTCGCAAGAGGCCAAATCCTTCAGCTCGGTGGTCAGGGTCATCCGCTGGAGAGCCTCATCCCTGCTGGCCAGCGGCAATGTCTTTGATAGTAGAGGAGCGAACCGTACGTTGTTGAGTACTTCGGCTTGAGCGCGTTCCAGAACGTCGTTTGTAAGGTCAACGACAACCGTTGGGATCCCGTGAAGGACCAGATCAGTCACGACGCCAACCCCGATATTCCCGGCGCCCAGCACGCCTACTCTTTCAATGTTCATTGAGTCCGCATCATCGCCCTTGATCGTCTTTGTTGTCCGCGCAGAGCAGCTCCGGTTGTAATAGGCTCGGTAGAAGGATTTCGCGCGATTGCGCTTAGCCTGGAAGCGAGCAGGCTTACCGTTGGATACTCGAAGAGATTCGTGACGGACAGATCCTGCTTTAACTCCCTCCGGATGGTGGCTATCACTTGTACAGCTTTCAAGGAAGTTCCTCCGGCCTCAAAGAAATTGACGTTCATTCCGATTCCCGGCCGGCCCAGCACCTTTCTCCAAATCTTGAGGATAGCGGAATCCAGCTTGCCGGCTGGCGCTGTTTCCGCTACTTCGTCAATATCTCGTGTCCGGAATCGGAATTCATCGATCGCTTTTGCAACCCGATTGATGTCATAGAGCTCGTGCCCAATCCGCTGGAGTGGCCCCGATCGGGCAGGCATGTCAAACCCAAACTCGGGCGGCACCGGTGTCTTCTCCCCGTGGGTCGTTTTCGGCTTGTCGCTTCCCGGTCGAGTCTTTTCGTCCGGATTGTATTGGAGGCCCACCAGGTATTCGGCGGTAAAAAGCCAGGACTCGGCTGCTTTAGTTCGATACTGATCGCCGAGGCTGCGGACGAACTCCCGGGCAGGCAAATTTCTCTCCGTCGTCAAGCAGGTCAGTTCGACAAACTTTTTTCCTGAACTGAGTGCCCTTTGGCCGATTCTGGACAGTACCGTGTGCTCCACTCCTTTTCCCAAAACGCGGCAACTTAGTAGAAAAGTATCGATTTTGAAC
>JBAVAA010000172.1:0-5279 GCA_049585515.1 Terriglobales bacterium
CGGCGTCAACGACTTCATCAAATCCGCCGTAGGACTGCTGCTGGTCCTGATTCCCACGTTGCTTCTGTTTCAGGGGAGGATTGAAGAACATCTGGCCAACCGCAATCCCACCATGAAAGGGTTTGCCGGCATGGCCGTCATAGGATTAGTCGGAGGATTTCTGGTCGGCATCACGTCGGTCGGGTCGGGCAGCATCATTATGATGATGCTTCTTCTGTTTTATTCGTTTCCGCCCAAAATCATGGTCGGCACCGATATTGCCCACGCCGTGATTCTGACCGGCGTCACCAGCCTGTTGCACTGGCGGGCGGGGAACGTCAACTTCCCGCTAGTCTGGGCTCTGCTGATCGGCTCGATCCCCGGCGGAATTCTAGGTTCGCATCTAAGCACGCGCGTTCCCGTGCTCTGGCTGCGGAGAATCCTCTGCACGGTTTTGCTGATCACAGGAGCCAGGATGCTGTGGGCATGAAAAACAGTTCTCAGTTGCCGGTTCTCAGTTCTCAGTGCATAGAGTTCGGTTTTGTTTTTACTGAGAACTGAGAACTGGGAACTTCTGATGGAGACAAATTGACTTCGTACTCATCCAAAGAAACTCTCGAGCGCATCCACGCGGCCCTCGAAGCCGCGCGGGCCGTGCTAAACCGCTTCACCCCCGGAGCGATTGAGGCGGAATACAAAGTGGGACACGATCCCGTCACCGAGGCCGACCGCACCGTCGACAGTGTCCTGCGCAAGACCCTGCTGCGCGCGGGCGAGGGCTGGCTTTCGGAAGAGACCGTCGACGACTTCACTCGCCTCGACAAAACCCGCGTCTGGGTCGTCGACCCGCTCGACGGAACACGCGAGTTCGTACAAGGTATCCCCGAGTTCTGTGTTTCAATTGCCATGGTTGAGAATGGCATTCCGGTCGCTGGCGGAATCTGCAATCCGGCCACTGATGAACTCATTCTAGGATCGCGCGACACCGGCGTAACCTACAACGGCCAGCCGGCTGCACCGAGCCAACGCCGGGACCTGCACGGCGCGCTCGTGCTGGCCAGCCGCAGCGAGACCAAGCGCGGAGAGTGGAAGCAGTTTGAGTCGGAAGAATTCATCATTCGTCCGATGGGGTCGGTGGCTTACAAACTCGGATTGGTCGCCGCTGGCCGCGCCGATCTGACCTTCACGCTGGTTCCGAAAAATGAGTGGGATGTGGCCGCCGGCGCCGCGCTGGTGCTAAGCGCCGGAGGTTTCGTGCAGACGCTGGAGAACACCGATCTGATGTGCAACCGCAAGAATCCGTTGCTTTCGGGTCTGATCGCAGGCGGTCCACATCTACAAGCCGAAGTCATGGCCCGTCTGAGCGGACACCTTCACCCGGCGGCAGTTCATCCGGTAGCAGTTCATCCAGCAGATCGATAATGAAATTTGCGGGGAGTGAGGTTTGGAAAGAAGAACCAATTTCATTCGAATGCATAGGGAAGGAAAAGAAAAGGTCGCGATTCCACCGCCTTCATCGGTGATGTCCCCGTGAGAATACTGTGGGTGAAGGCAGGCAAACTTCTACCCGTCGATACCGGGGGCAAAATCCGCTCCTACAATCTCCTTCGCTTCCTCGCCAAGGATAAAGACAAAAACCATGAAGTCACGCTGGTCTCGTACTACGGCGGGCCGCGCGATGCGGAGTATGAGGCAGCGCTAGCCAGGGAACTCCCCGGGGCCCAGACCATTCACACGGGCGGTCCCGGCTCCAATTGGATTGGGCAAGCAGTGGACTACGTCTGCCGGCTTCCCATGCGGGCGCCCTATGCCGTTTCCAAGTTCACCCACCCCGCCGTCCGTGCCACCGTTGCAGACTGGCTCTCCAGCGGACGCTTCGACGTGGCGGTGTGCGATTTTCTTTCCGCCTCGTTGAATTTTCCCACCCGGAATTTCCCCGCCCGGAATTTCCCCGCCCGGTCGCCGATTCCCCGAGTGCTCTTTCAGCACAACGTGGAAAGCTCGCTCTGGCAGCGCATGGCGGCGGTGGAATCCAATCCGCTCAAGAAGCTGGTATTCACCCTTGAATCAAAAAAAATGATCGCCTATGAGCGCGCAACTCTCGCGAAGTTCGATCATGTCATCGCCGTCTCGGAACAGGATCGCCGGCAAATGCTGCAGATGAATCCCGCCTGCCCGATCACCGTGGTTCCGACCGGAGTAGACACGCAAAAATTTAACGTCGCCCCTCCATCCTCCACAAATCCGCCGCGGATCGTGTTCACCGGCTCCATGGATTGGAAACCGAACATCGATGCAGTCGACTATTTTTGCTCCGACATCTGGCCTGCGATTCGCAATGACAAAGCCTTCCCCGAGGCGGTCTTCCAGATCGTCGGGCGAAATCCTTCCCCCAAAGTCCAGCGTCTGGCTTCCGAGTCCGTGCAGGTAACGGGGACGGTTCCCTCGGTAGCGGAATATCTCGAAAAAGCATCGGTGGTCGTGGTTCCGCTGCGGATTGGCGGCGGTACCAGACTAAAGATTTTCGAAGCCATGGCCATGGGAAAAGCCTTGGTTTCGACTTCCATTGGAGCGGAAGGGCTTGAGGTCGACAGCGGCCGCGATCTTCTCCTCGCCGATAACGCCTCTTCATTTGCGGATGCCATTCTCCTGCTCCTCCGAGACGCGACGATCCGCCGCAGAATCGAGCAGGCTGCAGTGGAACTGGCCGCGCAGTATGACTGGTCCCGCGTAGTCCAACAGTTTGCCGAGGTCTTGCGCAAGCTGACGCCGGCAACCTCGACTGAAGCCCGCGCGCACGGTGCCGATCCGGTCAGGCTATGAGTGCATCTAGCAGGTTGCGGAAGAACTCGGCGTCATCTTTGCTTTTGGGTGGCGCAGCGGTTCACCGCTGCGATAACGACACTGTTCTGAATAAGGCTTTAGCCGCCGAGGATATGTCTATCGCTGAAGAATTACTTTTCCCGCAAGCTGCTGGTAGAGTCCCGCGATGAGAGTCCTGGTCCTGGACGGAAATCAGAATCAGGCCGTCGCGGCGGTTCGCTCCCTGGCGCGCGCCGGGCACACCGTACTAGTGGGTGACTCGACCTCGTGGAATAAAGCAGGATGGTCTCGCTTCGCTCATGGGACGTTCCGGTATCCCTCTCCACAGCGGCGAGCGAATGCGTTCGTGAGCCGAATTGCAAATTTGGCCGCCGCCGAAGCCGGAACGCTTCTGATGCCCATGACCGAAGCGACCACGCTGTCGCTGTCCCTCCACCGCGACCGCATTTTCTACGGGGGGGGACGCATGATTTTGCCCTCCCACGAACTGGTTTTACGTGCTTTCGACAAACAGCAGACTACGGAGCTGGCGCGGTCGCTGGGCATCCCAGTGCCGTGGACCATTCTGGTCGACAATACCGAGGAAGCCGAAAAGGCGGCCAACGCTCTCGAATATCCGGTCGTGCTCAAGCCTCGCGCCTCGGAAGAGCTTGGCCAAAAAGGAAACGTACGCACCGGCGGCCGTCCCCGCTACGCCAGTACTCCCGCTGAATTCCAATCCGCCTACGGTGACATCAGTCGGCGGTCTTCGGGTGTACTGGTCCAGCAATATGTCGAAGGCGAAGGAACCGGCTACTTCGCTCTGATGCAAAATGGCCAGCTGCGCGCCGAGTTTGCCCACCGCCGGATTCGCGACGTTTATCCGACGGGATCGGGAAGCGCAGTGCGCGTGAGTATTGAACCCGAACCGGAGATTCGTCGTGCCGCTCTGGCAATTCTTGAAACTCTGCAGTGGCACGGAGTAGCGATGGTGGAATTCCGCCGACAACCGGGCAAGCCACCGGTGTTCATGGAGGTGAATGGGCGTTTCTGGAATTCCCTACCGTTGGCGTGCTATGCCGGCGTGGACTTCCCCGCCCTGCTCGCCCACATGGCTGAACACGGCGATGTTCCTCCAGCAAAGAGCTACCGTTCCGGAGTGCGCTGCCGCTGGTTTCTCGGGGACTTTCGCCATTTGATTGAAGTCTGGAAGGGACCGCCCCCGGGCTATCCGGGGCCTTATCCTGGAAGATTCAGAACGCTCGCGTCGGTTCTCACGCCCGTCCGGGGAACGGTTCACGACATGTTCCGGTGGAACGATCCGCTTCCCGAACTTGGGGACTGGCTGAACTTCGGTCGGCGCATTCTGCAACGGGGACCGCAGAGAGGGACATTGTAATACGAAATAATACATGTTATCGTCTTGGCATTATGAGCACGACCGAGAAAACCATTAGCTTCCGCGCCGTAACCAAAAAGATCGATACACTCGATTCGCTGGCCGCCGCGCAGGATCGTTCGCGCAGCTATCTGATCAACGAGGCAATTGCCAACTACATCGAGTTGCACACATATCAGGACGCGCTCGTCCGCAAGGGCATTGCGGAAATGCGCAAAGGCCGCGTCGTCAGCCATGAGGAGGTCGTAAAGCGGACTAAGCAGTCGGCCCGCGTTCGCCGGTTATCTGGCAGATGATCAGGCCGGCAATCGAATGGACCGAGCAAGCGGCCCGGCAGTTGGAGCAGGCCAAAGATTTCATCGTTCTCTCGAACGGCGAGGACATTGCCGACCGAATTACAACGCGGATCGTCAGCAGCGTTCAACAGCTTGCCGCATTCCCCTTGGCGGGCAGATCGGGTCGCGTCCGTGGGACTCGCGAACTGGTCATCTCGAATACTCCTTTCATTGCAGCCTACACGATTCACCGTGACCGCATCGTGGGCCTGGCTCTCTACCACGGTGCGCAACAGTGGCCAGACGTTTTCTAAGTAAGGATCACATGCTGAAAGGCGCAATGCACGTTCACAGTACCTACTCAGACGGCGAATTCACGCTCGCTGAATTGCGCCGCATTTTCCAGCACGATGGCTGCGCCTTCGTATGCATGACCGATCATGCGGAGCACTTCGGTCCCGACCGACTCCGGCAGTACATGGACGAGTGTCAGGCACTATCGGATGACAAGTTTCTCTTTGTCGCCGGCTTGGAATACACCTGTGAGCAGGGGATGCATATCCTCGGTTACGGCGCCACGCGACGCGTAGACAGCCAGGACCCCGAGACCGTGATCCGCCACATTGAGAAGCTGGGAGCAGTTTCGGTCATCGCGCACCCCAAAAACGATTTTTTCGAACGGATCGAGAAATTCGCAACTCTTCCTCGCGGTATCGAAACCTGGAACACAAAGTACGATGGACGCTACGCGCCACGGCCGGAGACTTTCGCTCTGCTGCAGCGGCTGCGCGAGCGAAAACCCGAAATGCGCGCCTTCTATGGCC
>JBAVAA010000173.1:0-2940 GCA_049585515.1 Terriglobales bacterium
ATTCGGAGCGACCGCCAGCCCCTTCTTCAACAGCGCTTCTCCGTGAATACTTTCGGAGTAGTTTTCCAGAATATTGTCCTGGGCGATGGTGCGGTTGCGCGAAACCGGAGTTCCCTCCCGGTGGCACTGGCCGCAGACGAAAGGCACTTTCAGCGGCGCTACTGCCGACCGGACGTCCTTCACCGGAGAGATATCGTGGTTCCCATGGCAATTCACGCAGCGGGGCGCAAGCGGATCGCCACGCGCGATTGCCTTCCCGTGGAGCGAACGGGTGTATTGCTCCTGCTCGGCGGTATGGCACGTGCCGCACTGCACCCGCTTTGGCGTGTCGTGCGGAAAATCTTTTCCTTCCAGATCGGCGTGGCAGCCGGTGCACCCAAAGCCAGCGTGGATGGAACTGGCAAACTTCTTTTCATCCACGAACAGCGACACCGTTTTGCCGGCTCGCGTCGTGGTCATGGTCTTGTCGCCGTGGCAGGCCAGACATTCGGCGCCCGGCTGATCGGCCGCGCGCGCGGTTTGTTGAGAAATCAAGAGAGAGAAGACCGTGGCAAGAAGCGCGGCGGCGATTATGCTAAAACCGCCGGCCCAATTGCGCGCATTTTTTTCTTCGGCCATGTCAATCTCTCAAGCTGCGTTCGACGTCCCTCCGGAGTCGGGTCGTAGCGGACTCCGTCTATTTCATGCCAATATCCGCCAGCACTTTCGGATTTGTCTCCTGAACCGCCAGCAGGTTGTGGCACGCACTGCAATCGTTCGTGATGGTCTGGCCGTCCGCGCTCGTATGACTGCCGTCATGGCAGCGGAAACAGCCCGGCGAATCGTTGTGCCCAAGATTATTGGGATGAACTCCCCACGTCACACGCATGTCGGGAAAAATGTTGCGCAGGTAAATATTCGCCACTTCCTGCCCCGCCTGCTCGACGACCGTACGCCGGGTCTGATAAATCTGCGGATAATTGGCCCGGTAGAAATTGTTAAGCTCCTCTTTAATGCTGCGCTCGGCGACGTCGCGAGCGGAGTAATTCACTTTCAGAACCTCGACCGCTTTTTTCCGAACGTAAGGTAGGTCCGGGCTAATCCGTCCAATCGACATCGCTTTATCCACCGCATTTTCCGGCAGGTCAAACGCATGCGTCGGCCGGTTATGGCAATCGACGCAATCCATCACCCGATGCTCTCCCTTATCCAATTGCTGTTGGGTGGGCTTCGCATCGGTGGAGATAAATGCGGTGGTTTTTCCGTTTTCGTCGGTGTAATAGACCGCTGGGATCGTCTGCCGCTCGGGATCGGTCGAAATGTAGCGGATGCGGGCATTGTCGGCGAGGTGGTGTCCGTGTATGCCGACCGAACCCTGCCAGTTGCGCCCGCCCACCTTCACCAGCAACACATCGGTCTGAGGAGTATTTTTTTCATCATCCTTATAACTCGTATTCACCAGGAATTTGTCGCCGGTAAAGCGCTGCGGCCAGTGACACTGCTCACAAGTTTCGCGCGCCGGTCGAAGGTACTTCACCGGCGAAGGAATCGGGCGCGAATAGGTATGGAAGGTTACAGCGAGGACCTGGCGCAGCCCGGAAAGTTTCGAACGCACGAACCACCCGGCTCCGGGTCCGATGTGGCACTCCACGCATTCCACGCGCGAGTGCGGAGAATTCTGATACGCCGTGTACTCGGGATCCATCACCGTGTGGCACGTCTTCCCGCAGAAATTTACCGAGTCCATGTACTCCACCCCGCGGTACGACGCCGTCCCGATAATGAGCAGATTGAGCACGGTGGCCGCGGCCACATACTCCAGGGTGCGCCGCACAACCGGCAGTCCCAGGTCGATCGCGGGGAAAACGGATGGCAGCGTTCCACTCGCGCGCAGACTGCGCCGCCTGAGCCAAATGCCCAGAGGAATCAGGAGCAAGCCGAAAACAAAAACGCCGGGCAGGATCAGGTAGACCAGAAGCCCTATATAAGGATGCGGCGGACCGGGCAAAAAGAAGTCATAGAACCAGAACGCGATCGTGGTAAGCGCCGCGCTGGTAGTAATGACGGCGCCGGTCAGGGTAATAGGATTCTGCCCCAGATAATAGATAGGCTGCAACCATTCTCGAACGCGTTCTTGCAGAGTCATATGGAACCGCTACTCCTAGTTGACGTCAGAGGTTAAAGATCAGATCGCAGAGATCGTGTGCGTTGCCTGCTCTGTGTGATTCAGGTCTTTCACCCTAACGTTTGACTTCCAACCCCTGACTTCTTATCGTCATCTTTGGGCACCTTACAACGCCCTGCCGCGCAGATGCCCAGCCGCGCAGACACACTTCAACCGTCAGCGTGGAACATCCGCTCTCGTTGATCGTCGCAGTCTTTTATGGCTGGAAGCAGCCAGGACTATTTCCTGGGCTACTTCCGGGGGCTACTTCAAGGTCCGGATGTAAGCCACCAATCCCTTAATCTCTTCCGGCTTCAACTTATCCCCGTATTTGGGCATCTTAGGAGGCTTGCCGTTGGCGATCACCCCTTCGAGATCGGCGTCCGATTCCTTCTGTACGGCGGCGGATGTCAGATCGTGTCCAGCCGCTTTCTTTCCATCAGCGCCGTGGCACATTGCACACTTTGATTTGTAGGTTGCCGCTGCATCTTGCGCGGACGCGGAATAGGAGAAAGCGAGAACAACCGCCAATGCTGTTGCAATAGTAAGCAGTGGGATGTTGATTTTCTTCATCTTCAAGCTCCATTCGAGTTTTGGTTGGCACAGCATTTGTTAAAAAATGCAACGATAAAGCCGCATTCCACAACCCATCATATTGAGGGTTTCGCGAGCAGGGTTCTGTGATCCCGGTCACACCTGCGTGTAACCATAATGTTTGCCACGGGCTAAGGACGGCAAACGCAGACGCGCCCTGAGAAGCGAACTCGTAAATGGTCTTGGGAGGTATGGTTTTGGGG
>JBAVAA010000174.1:0-7625 GCA_049585515.1 Terriglobales bacterium
CATTGACCCTGCAATCGCGCCGCCAACGACCAAATGGCGACGTTGCTTCGTGCCTGTACACCCCTTTTCTTGCGATGCGAGGCCGGCCTGACTGGAGCGCTCGGCTGGACACCAGGTGTCCGCTATCAGCCCATTGCCGTAGTCCGGAAACGCACTAGGAGATCGTTGCTGAATGGCCCCATGCGCAGGACCTCTTAGCAGAGTGTTACCTCGACAGCCTAGCTTCTTCTCGCTCCCACGTAACATAGTCTTACCTATCCATTTTTAGTGCGCACTCTCGGCGGCTAATGAGTGTCTTGGGGATGATGATTCACTAAAACATCTCCACTGCGGGGCTTAAGCATCTTGTCGAAAAAGTTGAAGATCGCCCTGTTTGCCTTAGTCCAAGTAACACAGCGCATGAAAGCATGTGTTTCGTCCGGGAAGACCAACTCCTCAAGGGGAACGCCAGCCTTTCTCAGACGCTCGGCAAGATCGACCGTCTGGCTGAATTTGACGTTGCGGTCGTCGTCCCCGTGAATGAGCAACACTGGTGACTTCCAGGTGCTCATGTAATAGACAGGCGAGGACCGCCACGCGGTTTCAAGTGCCTGCGCAAGATCGGGCGGCGTTTCATAACTGTCCCGGTCAAGCAGCCAATGCGCCTGGGTATGGTCAGCTGTCCAGTCATGAATGCCGTTAAGGTCGACGCCGGCGGCGAAGAGGTCCGAGTTTCTCGCGAGTGCCATAGCTGTCAGAAAGCCGCCGTAAGAGCCTCCGTAGATACCGATGCGCTTGGAGTCAACCTGAGGAAGCTTGCTCAGATACTCCGCCGCTGCTCTTACGTCCTGATACTCTGACGCGCCTCGAGAACCGGTATTCGGAGGATTATGGAACTCATAACCATAGCCGATCCCGAGTCGGTAATTCACCGACATGACCACGTAACCCTTGCTTGCCAAGTACTGGTTGAGCGCATAAGCGTTTGAGTAGTACTCGGAATAGTTCCACCCTAAGAGCATCTGTCGCTGGGGCCCGCCATGCACGTAAATAATCGCTGGATGCTTGATGCCGCTGCTCCCCAGCTGAAACAGTTGCGCGTGTACCTCGACACCATCCGGTGCCTCAAAGGTTACGGCTTTGGGGATTACAAGTTCGCTCGCCGGAAAATCGGTCGCCAAGCGGTCTTCCGTCAGCAAAGTCAGCGGTCCTCCAGCGGCAGACATGACTGCTGGCAGCGGTGGGCGCTGCGACGTCGCAGAAATGCACACAATATTACGACCCTCCCCGGTCACCATCGGAAGCCATTCCAATCCATCTCCCGCTGTCAGCATGACGGGTGTGGGCTTATCAACAGGGACTCGGACAAGGTGTCGCCGATCAATGTCATTGACATCCTTCCCCGCGTTTGCTGCAAAAACAAGATACCTGCCATCGGGAGAAAGACGGATAAACTCAGCCATGTAGTTGCCCGAAGTCAACAAAAGGGGCTCACCTCCATTTTGATCGATGGAATAAAGATGAGCGTAGCCGTCGATGTAAGAGAGATACACAATGCGGCCACGTGCTGCCCATAACAAATTCGTTCCGCCGCGAGTGGTCGGAACCGAGCCTCGCAGAGTCTCAGGACTCCTCCAAAGAAGTCGTCCCTCACCTGAGACGGCGTCTGCAGTCCAAATCTCCCAAGGATTCGGGCTCGGTTCGATTGCCGATTCCGGCGCACCGCCGGCGCCAGGACGACGCACGAAGGCAATGCGCTTCCCGTCGGGCGACCAGCGTGGACTGGAATCGCGTGACGTCGATGGGGCCAAGTAGAGAATGGGGGTCGAATCACCGGTGAAAACACCGATGAAGGAGTGGTCGCCGCGTCTGGAAACGAAGGCGAGGCGGTTGCCGTCGGGCGACCACTCAGGGGAGGTATTATCTCCTTGGCCTGAGAAGAGGCGCCGCGCTTGTGCGGAACCATCAATAGGTACGACCCAGATCGCATTATCCTTCTCAAAGCTGATCACTTCGCTCCGCGGTGAGATGTTGGGCTCATCCCCACTCTCAGCCAGGGCCTTCGCCTCTCCACCACTGAAAGCTACACTCCAGAGCTGCTGCTTTGGTGCGATGGGACTCGAGGCCGGATTGGGAGGAGTGTCGGGCCAGTTGGCATCAGAGTCGCCGCCGCGGATGTAGACGACGTACTTTCCGTCGGGCGAGATTGCAACGCTGCTTAGTTCCTGTCCATCATCGGCCCGGTAATTAGTGAGCTGACGCGGGCGGAACTCGGGACCTTCGGCCACCCAAATGTTTCGCAATCCATGCTCGTTGAAGACCCAGGCGATCCGCGAGCCCGTTGCAGCAGCGGTCAATTCGCTGGGAAATGGATAGTTTGTGACCTGCTCGATGCTGAACGATGCCGAACTTGGCTTGGTGGCGAATACGGTCAAGAAAATGAGCGAAATAAGGACAGGACGCAAACGGTAGGTTCGCATTTGTTCTAGCTTCATTTGCTTTACAACTCCGGTTCATGGGCAAAGTCAGGGTTTAGGTTCGCGGAGGCATTTTGCTTTCCCCAATTATTTCTCGAGTTAGTGACCGATTTCCTCGATTTCATCAGCCAGTGCTCCCAGGTCGTACATCTTGCGCAGAGCTTTGATGATAGCGGCACTATGCACAGCGACGGCACGATTTGCCTCATCGTTGTAAACGAACCGCCCGGCGAGGCTCTCGATATTGATGTCGAAGATGACTCCCACGAGTTCACCATTCCGGTTTATAACGGGCGATCCAGAGCTACCCCCGACCGCATCGCAAGTGCTGATGAAATTCAGCGGCGTCGTGAGGTCGAATTTGTCTACACGCTCAAAGTAGCGCGCTGGTAAGTCAAATGGAGGATGAAGATTGAAACTGTATGCGCGATCATAGAGGCCGTAAAAGGTCGTCTGTGTTGGAGCTATCGTGCCGTTCATGGGATAGCCTTTCACAGTACCGTAGGAGAGCCGCAAAGTTGAGGTCGCATCCGGGTAGGCCGATTTCCCGTAGACGAGGAATCGCGCTTTCGCGATCCTCTCGCCGTTAATTGCTTCTGGAGTTTCTACATCCTTTTCCGACCATTTGTGCAGTTCGCGAATCAACGGATCGATCTTTCGTGCTACAACAATGAGCGGATCCGTGGTTGCGGCAACGGATGCTTCGCCACCTTCGATCAGCGACTCGCGGAACTTCTGGTCAAAAAGCTTTGTACGGGTAACGAGATTCTTGGCAACTTCCGCCGCGGGGCGTCCGTTTAAGGTCGCCTGGACAAATGGATCATCGGGCCCCAATTCTTCAAAGGATTCTTGCAGAGTGTCAGCCAACAAAGCTTGCTGTAGTCCCGGATACATGATCGGCGCCAACATCCGGGACTTGACTGCGGCAAGTTGTGATTCGTGAAAACCGTTCAGTCGCTCGCTGTCTGGCTTCTTTACTTCAGAGGCGTAGCGCACAATGTTCAACGCGACAGCGGGCAAGCGCGAAACATTCCATTGACGAAACTCCATGCGGAGGAACACCTCTTGCTGTCTCTTCTTGGCGGCGGCAATCGCATCCCAAGCATCACCGAAATCCCGTTTCCATTCCGGGCGACTGGCTATGAGCGCTCGAAACTCGTCTTCTTCCTTTCTCTTCTTGGCGATGATGTTGTTGTCCAGCAGTCCGGTTAACCATCCGTTCAACAATTTGGTTCCGGTCTGATAGCCGAAGAGTTCGCCTTCCGCTTGCCGAACCTGCTCGGGACCGAGCGCAGCATAGCGCCGCAGAGCAGCCTCCCGATGGTCATTCTCTTTGAGGTTGACGGGGATGAAGTAGTCGCGCTGAAACTCGAGCTGTGCGAGTGTAAGCGAACGCTCTGTGCTTCCGGGGTGGCCGGCGGCGAACACCAGTTCGCCTTCGCCAGCGCCTTTCGTGTTCCATTTCAAGTAGTTCGGCGTCTCGACTGGTTGCCCGTTTTCATAGACGCGGAAAAGCGCAATGTCAAGATCGTAGCGCGGATAGACAAAATTGTCGGGGTCGCCACCGAAAAAGGCGATCTGGGCCTCCGGCGCAAACACCATGCGCACGTCAGTGTATTTCTTATACCGGTACAGCCAATATTCGCCACCCTGGTAGAGAGTTACGACGTTCACGCTGAACCTATTCACTTGAGAATGCTCGGCTTCAATCTTCACGATCTCAGCCTTCTCTGCATCGAGCGTCTCTTTGCTGGTCATTCCACGCTTCAGCGCACTTTGAACGCGGGCGGTGACGTCTTCCAGGGAGAGCAATACGCTGACTTCCAGGTTCGGGCACTTCAATTCGTCGACTCGGGTTCTGGAGTAAAACCCGTCTTGAACATAGTCCTTCTGCGGAGAAGATAATTCCTCCAGCCAGCCGCGGGCGATGTGGTGATTGGTCAGAACCAACCCGTGCGGGCTAACGAAAGCGCCGGTACCCCCACTGAAACGGACCGTGGACAGACGAATATGGTCGAGCCATTGCTGGGTTGGGGTGAAACCGTAGCGCTCCTTGAGTTGCCGAAGCGGCGGGTTGTCGAAAGTCCACATCCCCTCATCAGCGCGGAGCAGCGGACTATCAACGAAAATCGCGCACAACGAAACCACGAGGACGAGGGCTATCAGTCGGTGACGCGAATGCGGTAATTTCATGCTTATCCTGAATACTCCACGACTCGACCTAACGAACAATGAATCCCTCCCACAGCTCATCGTCAGGATCAATTAGAAATTCATTGCGTCCGGTGATGTGGGCCGTGCCCTGCACCTCTGGAATAACAGCTTGGTGAGGGCCGTAAGTGGTGGCGTCGACGACCCGACCTGTGAACCGGCTACCGATAATGCTTTCGATCACGATCGGCTGATCAAGACTGATTTCGCCTCGGGCATAGTGAATCGCCAAGCGACCGCTGACGCCGGTGCCGGTGGGTGAGCGATCAACCTCGCCTTCGGCGAAGATGCATACGTTACGGCTGTGGGCATCTGGGGAAGTTGGCGGCCCGATGACGATCGTTCCGTATAAGAAACTGAGATCGGCCTCAAACGGATGGGTGACGGAACGACTGCTCATTATGGCGCGCTTGATCGCCATCCCGATTTCGATGAGTTGGCGGAAGTCGTCAGGAGTGCAGTTTATGCCCAGATCGGCGGCTCTTACATAGGCATAAAAAGCTCCACCGTAGGCTAGGTCATAATGTACCGCGCCCAGGCCAGGTACCTGCACCGTCTCGTCAAGCGCCAACACAAATGACGGGACATTGTGAAACTTAACGCTTCTGACTCGACCATTTTCAATCCTGGCATATGCGTTCACGAGGCCTGCAGGAGTGTCGATCCGAACTGTCGTTTCCGGCGATACCATGGGCAGCATCCCTGTTTCCAGCAAAACCGTAGTCAAGCCGATAATGCCGTGGCCGCACATCGTGCTGTAGCCTTCATTGTGGGTGAAGAGAACTCCGAAGTCGGCGCCGGGTGTTACCGGCGCGGTCAGGATGCAACCGTACATGTCCGCATGACCACGCGGCTCCCACATCAGCGCCTTCCGCAAGTGGTCGAAGTTTCGTTTCGCGTAGTTGCGGCGCGCGAGAATGGTGTTTCCGGACAACTCTGGGAATCCATCAACGATGACCCGGAACGGTTCTCCGGCAGTATGGGCGTCGATCGTCGTGATTCGTACCCAGTTACCAGGCGGCACCCAATCCATTGCCCGCGAGCTAGATCTCATTTCCATAACTTGTGCCCTTGCCCTGCGCTCTCATTTGGGAAATATCGGGAAGACATTTTCAAACAAATAATCTTTGATCCTCAGATCGAGCTTGTCCGTATCTATGGCTGGGTCGTCTTTGGTTGGCACGACATAAGTGTTATAGGCGATCAGGTACCCGGTGCGGGTCTCCGGGTTCAGATACAAGTGTGTCTTGAATGCGTTCTGGTAGCCGCTATGTCCAATAAAATGCTGACCGAAGTTGTCTTCTATGAAGAAGCTCAGGCCGACAGCATCCTTTCTGTTCCTGCCGCCTTCTACGCCTTCTGTAACATCAGCTCGAGGAATCCACATTTCTCTGAGAGACGAGCGCTTCAAGACCACGTCGTAGATCTGTTGCTCTTGTGGGTCACCCATCAAAAAGTTAAGGTACTTGACCATGTCGGGCAGCGGTGCATTCAATCCGCCATTAGAAACTGTGATGCCCGTGTCTGCGTCAAACACGGCTGGGATTACTTTTTCGTCTCTTACCCGATAGCTGTGAGAACGATAGGCAAGTAAGTAATACGGCGTTGTGTCAAAGTAACTGCGATGCATCCCCAATGGCTTAAAAATATTCTTATCGATATAGACCTGATAGCAGTCGTGTGAGAGTAGTTCGATCACGCGCCCGAGAAAGACAACGCCCAGATTCGAATAGCTAAACTTCCTGCCGGGCTTGAACTCGACCTCCGTGTACGGAAACATGGCAACGAGTTGTTCCCATTTCCGCGGCTCGAAAGGATGCCAGTCTTTATCTCCACCCCACGGCCAAGTAGCCCCGCGAAACCCGGCGGTATGACTCATTAGCTGCTGGATTGTGATTTCGCTGATGTCGCCGTAGGGGTCGTGGACCTGGCGTAGTTCCGGTATGTACTTGACGATGGGATCGTCAAGTTTGAGCAAGCCGCGGTCGCGCAACTGCATAATCGCGATGCCGGTAAAGGTCTTGGTGATCGACGCCCAGTGGTAGATTGTGTTTTCGTCAACCGGTCGCTTATTCTCCAAATCGTACATTCCATAGAATTGGCGATCCATGACCTGATTGTCATGGATGAGCATGAAGCTCCCACCGATGATTTTGTTTTTCTGTAGAGACTCTTTGTAGAAATCATCGAATGCACGCAGAGCATTGTCGGCGCTCTGCGTGGTGACCTGCGCAGCCGCTGAAAATGAAAAACAAATCAGGACAAGAATTAGTCTTGAGATGACGAACCGGCAAACGGTGTTGTCAATAATTGTCATTCTTCCTCAGTCTCCGTCAACCCGGCAAAGGAACTGGAACACACGTCTCCCCGGACAGCGTGCTAGAAATCGTCGCCGTATCCGAGCCCACTGATCATGTGCCGCTTGCCGTCGCTGGCTAGCCACGCAAAAAAATCACCGATCCCCGCAATACCGGTCATGTACCCGTAATCCACCTTCAACTCCGGTGGAGTCCATGAATATCCCTCGGGATCGCGGAGGGCACTGCCTTCGAGAATGCCGACGCCGTCGCGCAACGCCACAAGATACTCGGGGCGCAGCGTCGCCTGGTACACGGCCAGCAGCGATCCCAGGTTTCCCGAGACACCGTGGCAGACGCTTCCGTTTTTTCGAATGTTCACTCCCTGGTCGAGCAAATAGTTTGTGTTCTGTTCGATCCAATCCAGAAAGCGCGGGTCTTTGCTGTCCTGATACAACACAATAAAGAAGGGATTCATTCCGGGAGCGCCGTGGCACCACTGCGAGGAGAAACGAGTCTTTCGCGCTAATTCCTCGTGATACCACTTCACGTAGTTCTTTTCATGGACCGCGATGGATTCGATATAGTCTTGCGCTTTCATTGCATACTCGTGGTACTTCGCCACCTTCGTCACTTTGTAGAGTCGCTCAAGGTAATACCC
>JBAVAA010000175.1:0-6081 GCA_049585515.1 Terriglobales bacterium
GAGTAAAACGCCCGATCGCGCCGCTGCCTACTACCACTTTGCCCTTGCGCACATGTATGAGGAGCAGGTGGCCACCTACGGCCGGAGCGAACTGGCGAATAAGGCCATCGAGGAATATCGCGCGGCCATCGATGCCGACCCAACGTCCGCCTACCTGACCTCCGGCCTTGCCGAACTCTATGCCAAGACTGGCCGCATCCGCGATGCTGTGGTCGAGGCGCAGGACATCATCAAGAAAAACCCCAATAATCTCGAAGCTCGACGTCTGCTCGGACGGATTTATCTGCGTTCGCTCGGCGACATGCAGGCGGGCAGCGGATCGGAGAGCGTCCTCAAGTTGGCGATCGAGCAATATGAGCAGATCGTCCGCCTGCAACCCGACAGCATGGATGACCATCTGCTTCTGGGGCGCTTGTATCGGTTGAATAACGATCTGCAGAAGGCGGAGACCGAGTTCAAAACGGCGGTGAAGCTGCAGCCGGATTCGGAAGAAGCGGTCACCACGCTCGCCTATCTCTACAACGAATTGGGCGACACGGCCCGCGCCACGCAGGTGCTGAGTTCGGTGCCGAACCCGCAGCGCTCGGCCAAGCTTTATTCGGCGCTCGGCTACACCTACGAGCAGCAAAAGCAATATAAGGGAGCCATCGACGCCTACCAGCACGCGATCGAAATGGATCGCGACAATCTGGACGCGATCCGCGGGCTGGCCCAGAACCTGCTGAACGATGGGCAGGCTGACGCCGCGCTCGAACAATACAAGGTGATCGCGGATGCCAACCCCGAAGATGCGCAAACCTACGTGCGCATCGCCGAGATCTACCGCAAGCAGGGCAAGTACGATCTCGCGCTCGACGATCTGAAAAAAGCCGGGACCATGGTGCAGGATTCGGTTGAAGTTCCGTACAACATTGCCGCGATCTACCAGGCGCAGGGCCGTTACGACGAAGCCGTGCCGATCATGAAAGACCTGCTGAAGAAATCGGAGAAGCCTGACGGCAAGTACTCGACCGGCGAGAAGGGCAACCGGGCCGTGTTCCTGGAAAGGTTGGGATCCATCTATCGCGACCAGGGCAATAATCAGGCTGCTAACGAGACGTTCCGCGAGATCATCGCCCTCGGCGGCGATGACAACATTGAACGCGGATATCAGGAGATCATCGACACTTGGCGCGAAGCCAAAGAGTGGCAGAAAGCCCTCGATACCGCCAAGGAAGCGGTTCAGAAGCTGCCCAGTCCGCAGCTGAAGATGGTGCTCGCGACGCAACAGGCAGATCTCGGCGATGCCGATAAGGCGCTCAAAGACGTCCGCGCGCTGTTGAAGGGCGACGCCGGCTCCGAGTCCAACTCCAATACCGAAGACCGCGAGGTCTACATCACCCTGGCGCAGATGAACACGCGCCTTCGCCGCTTCAGCGATGCCGAGCAAGCGCTGGATAAGGCCGAGCAGCTATCGAAAAAGACGGAAGACAAAGAGTACGTTTGGTTTCTCCGCGGCGCCAATTTTGAGCGCGCGAAGCAATATCCCCAGGCGGAAGAACAGTTCAAGAAGGTGCTGGCCAGCGATCCGGAGCATGCTTCGGCGCTGAATTATCTCGGCTACATGCTGGCCGACCAGAACATCAAGCTCGACGAGGCGCTTGGATACATCAAGCATGCCGTCGATCTCGATCCCACAAACGGCGCCTACCTCGATTCTCTGGGCTGGGCGTATTTCCGCCTGGGAAAGTATGAACTGGCGGAAGACAACCTGCTCAAGGCTTCGCAGAAAATCAACACCGATCCCACCGTCCACGATCATCTCGGCGACCTGTATCAGAAGACCGGACGCCTGAAGCTGGCCGCAACTAACTGGGAGCGCGCGCTCACGGAGTGGAATAGGGCCATGGCGGCCGACGTCGACCCCGCGGACCAGTCACGGGTGCAGAAGAAACTTGACTCGGCGAAGATGAAACTGGCCCGGGAAGAGGGCGCGAAGTAGTAATGCTTCTCCCGCCCCGTGTTCCACGGAGACGGGGCAAGCTCGGTCTCTACTGCTAAACTGACTTCATGCTGGCCGACTATGCGGTCCGCGTTGAAGATTCCCGTGGGCGCCGCCATCCCGAGCCGCCGCATCCTTACCGCAACGATTTTCAACGCGACCGCGATCGTGTCGTCCATTCCCGCGCTTTTCGCCGGCTGGAGGCGAAGACGCAGGTCTTCACCCGCCGCTACTCCGACCACTTCCGCAACCGGCTAACCCACACCATCGAAGTAGCGCAGATCTCACGCACCATCGCCGCGCAGCTCGGCCTGAACACCGACCTGGTGGAAGCGCTCGCGCTGGCGCACGATCTCGGCCACCCTCCTTTCGGCCATTCGGGAGAAAAGGCGCTCGACACCGCCATGCGGCAGCACGGTCTCTCGTTCGATCACAACCTGCACGCGCTGCGCATAGTTGAAGACTTCGAACTCCGTTACGCTGCATTCCGCGGACTGAATCTGACTTTCGAAGTGCGCGAGGGCATCATCAAGCACTCGCACGATTACTCAGTCAAAGAGCATCCTGAACTCGCCGAGTATCTGCTCGACCAGCGTCCGCCGCTTGAAGCGCAGCTCATCGACCTTACGGACGAGATTGCGTACAACACCGCTGATTTGGACGACGGCTATGAAGCGCGCCTGCTGACGGTCGAGCAAATTGCGGACAGCGTAGGTCTTTTCGAGCGCCATTACAAGGAGGCAAAAATGCGCTACCCGAATGTTGCCGAGAAGCTGGTTTTCAACGAGGCACTGAAAGCCATCTTTGATGTATTCGTCGGAGACCTGATTACGAACACGGGGCAACGCGTGAAAGCGGCGGGCGTGCGTTTGCTTGAAGATGTCCGCCGCCACGGCGAGCGGCTGGCCGCGTTCAGTCCGCCGGTCGAAGATGAACGCCGCCGGCTGAAAGAGTTTCTCTACGAGAATCTTTACTACAGTCCGGCGCTGGCGTCTGAGAAAGAGGACGCGGAGCGCATCACCGGAGAACTCTTCGCCCACTGGATGGAGGAACCCGACGACCTGCCCCGCAACTACCGCGAGAAAACCGCGCAAGAGCCGCTGCCGCGCGTGATCTGCGACTATATCGCGGGGATGACTGATCCGTTTATTTATCAGCAGTATGAAAAGTATTGCGGCGAGTAGGGCCCCGGCGACTCAATTGTGTTGAAAATCTCGTGTCGAACCTGCAGTGCGAGTAGAGTCTCAGCCGAGACGGCAAGGGATAAAAACCGGGCAATGCGGTTATGAAGGGGCATATGGCAAATACATTTGGCACAGATATTTTGATTCAGGTCGAAGACCCTATGAAGGCGGCCGAATTCTATGTCAAGGAACTCGGCTTTGAGATTACGGATAAGAATCCAAAAATGATTGGCCTCCACGGAAAAAATATCAATCTGTTTATTGAGCCGGGTCCTGCGCTTGGGGGGCCGGTATTGGAGGTTACTGTCAACAACGTGAAGGAGGCCAAGGCTAGGCTCCAGAAAAAAGGGTGTCAGGTCATCAAGGATGAGCCCGATTTCCCGAGAGTTTATATCAAAGACCCAAATGGGCTAATTTACAATCTGACTGAGTGACGGGTTTGCGAGCCTGCGCGCTGTCCCGAAATTCCAGGAATTGAATACTTATTTCGCCCAAATAATCCGGTAAATCACACCGGCCGCGTCATCGCTCAAATACATCGCGCCATCACCGCCAAACACAATCCCCACCGGACGCCCCATCCACCGGCCGTGCTTGGTTTCGCCCGGCGCCAGCCATCCGGTAATGAAATCTTCGGCGCCGCCTTGGGGCTGGCCTTTGTCATCGAGTTTCACGCGCACAACTTTGTATCCGGTCGGGATGGTGCGATTCCATGATCCGTGAAACGCGACGAAGATGTTATTGCGGTACTCGACGGGAAACTCCGAGCCTTCATAAAACGCCAGCCCCAGCGGGGCGGAGTGCGCCTGCATCTGGACTTTGGGCTCCAAGACACTCTTGCAGCGGTCTTCAGCGGTATCGCTTTCCGCCTTGGCGAAATTGGTATCGGGGACGCGGTCGCCATAGCAAAAAGGCCAGCCACCATCGCCGCCGTCTTTGCCGAGATCGTAGATTGTTTCCGGCGGCAGATCGTCGCCCAGCCAGTCGCGTCCGTTGACTGTGACCCAAACCGTATCCGTCTTTGGATTCACCGCTACGCCCACCGCATTGCGCAGTCCGTGCGCAAAGATTTTCATGCCGCTGCCGTCGGGATTGAATTCCATCACGGCCGCTCTGCGCGGATCTTTCTCGATGCAGACGTTGCAACTCGAACCGGCGGAGATATACATCTTGCCGCCGTGAAATACGATGCTGCGAGTGGAGTGTCCGCCGCCGTCCGGCAGATCAGCCAGGTGTTTTGGGTTGGACGCCTGGAGCTTCGCCTCATCCCAGTCGTAGCGGCGAACCTGGTCATTCTCGGCGACGTAGAGTTTGCCTTCGTAAAAGGCGAGCCCGTGGGGTTCGTTCAGTCCGGCGAGAACAATCGCCGTCCGCTCAGCCTTACCCGTGTGTTTCGGATCGGGCAGCGCAACCACCTTGCCCTCGCCCGATTCGCTGACCAGAAGCACGCCGCCTGGACTGAAGACCATCATTCGCGCACCGTCGATATTGTCGGCAAACACCGAGATGTGGAATCCGGGCGGCGCCTTCAGTTGAGTGAGATCGAAACGAGTCTTCTCGGCTTGCGCTGCATCAGAGTGAAACAAAACTCCCAGAAGCGCCACTCCCAGAAGGACGGCTGCCAGAACCCGGAATGACAACAAAAAAGGAAGGAGCGGAAACGCGGGTCGTGGGATATTTAGTTGAGGGATATTTAGTCGCTGCATAGCTTAATGGGATGATCCTGGAGCGGACTTTGTTCATTTTTTTCGCGGATCGATGCCCTGGTCAAACCGGACACTGAGTTTGGCTGGGAACGCAGTTTTTATATCGGTTCCCGCCAAAATTACCACAGCACGCACCCGGCTCCGGTGCTACGATGAGAAGGAATATCCATGAAAATAAAGCACTTGCAGTTTGGTGTCGAGCACTGCGGTATTTGGCACCCAAACTGTTCTTAGAGAGGCAGGCTTGGAATAGCGGCCTGCTTTCTAAGCACACTTTTGAAGCCGAATTTGAGGCAACCAAAGATTCAGTTGTGGCCTCGGAAGCCTATGCCGAGCGGTTCTGTGATTGAAACGACGTAATCAAAATCAACGCCGGAAGGCGTTAGGAGTGGCTCCCCACTCCATACTTTGGAGGAAATTTAAAATGAAAAACCGCACCATCTTCGCACGCACCGCCTTTGCAGTGCTGCTGGCAGCGATCCTGGCTGTGCCAGCGTTCGCGCAAAGCAACTCGACCCCGCAGACCGCGCCGGCGTCGGCTCAGCCTGATATGTCTCAGCCTCCCGCCGCGAGTCCGAGTCAGCCTGTGTCCACTCAATCTATGTCAACTCAAACGGCGACAACGCAGCCCGCTGCGCAGAGTTCTAGCCAGCCCGACACTGCGACCGGCAAAGAGCGCCTGCAGCCGGAGACACGGGAAGGCTTCTGGGGCCACCTGAATCCGTTCGCGCGCAAGAAATACGTCGCGCGCCAGACGCAGCCGATCCGTGATCGCATCAATGAGCTCGATGAGCTGACCGCCTCGAATAGCAAAACGATCAAAGACACCGATGCGCGCGCGCAGCAGGGAATTCAGCTTGCTTCCGCCAAGGCCAACGAAGCCGATCAACATGCCATCGATGCCGGCAACCGGGCGCAGGCAGCGCAACAGACCGCGCAACAGGCTAACACGCGGTTGAACACGGTCGAGCAGGTGGTCACCAACATCGATCAGTATCAGCCCGCGACCCAGACCGAAATCCGATTCAAGCCCGGACAGACGGTGCTGAGCACGAATGCCAAGAACGCTCTCGATGAAATGGCCACTCCGCTGAAAGACCAGCACGGTTATGTGGTCGAGGTGCAGGGCTTTGCCTCCGGCCATGGACAGGAAGCGATCGCCAACTCGCAGAAGATGGCCGAGTCGGTGGTTCGCTATCTGGTGCTGAAC
>JBAVAA010000176.1:0-10015 GCA_049585515.1 Terriglobales bacterium
GCCACAAGACTCTACGTCGAGACCAAGGAGGCTACGGCCGGACTGGTCATCGCCTACAACGGAAAACCTCTAAGCCCCGAACAACGTCGCGACGAAGAGGCCCGGGTCGAGCGTTTCCTCAACCATCCTGAAGAACTGAAAAAAAAACGGGACCAGGAACACCAGAACGGCGAGCGTACGCTGCGTATTATCCGCGCAATACCCGACGCCTTTTTGTTTGAGTACGCCAGAGAAGAACCGGGATCCGAAAGCATTGGCCGGGCTGGCCGCCCTTTAGTCAAATTGAAATTTCGTCCCAATCCACACTACGAACCGCCCTCGCACGTCGAAGACGTCTTGACCGGCATGCAAGGGTTCGTCTTGGTGGACCCGACCGATTACCGTATTGCCAGCATCGACGGAACGCTCTTCAAGGAAGTGGGTTTCGGGTGGGGAATTCTGGGCCACCTTGATCGAGGTGGCCGATTTGTCGTCCAGCAGCAGGAAGTCGGCGACGATCACTGGGAAATTTCGAGCATGACGTTAAACTTCACCGGCAAGATCCTGCTCTTCAAGAACCTCTCCATTAATTCCACGGAAGTTTTCAGCAGCTTCAAACAGGTTCCGTGGGACCTTACATTCGCCCAGGCGCTGGAACTGTTGAAGAAGGAAGAGACCAAGGTGGGTGACGATATTGCTGCCAGCAAACTTGGCCATAAATGAAGCTGATCAACCGACGCGCAACTCCGACTCGAATCACAGGTGCACTCAAGCGACGCCATCGATTTCTTCGAAATAATTCTTCGACATAATCTCTCGGAATTGCATTGTTGTGGACTGATGGCGGTGATTAAGCCAAAAGAACTCATTCGCTCACCAATGACATCAACAAAAACACGTAAGTGATTGATGCAACAAATATTAGCTCCATGATTGATTTAGGGTTTTTCGCTTCGCTTTATTGCCAGAACGGTCTACTTCTGACCGGTTACTCCGTTGACACCCCATTCTAGTAGAGCCATAATCGCTGTCGCTGAAGTGCCGCCGACTAGCTCTTCCTGGCCATCCCCCTCCAGGAGCAGCCGGCGCATCAGAGTTTGGCCATCGCAGCGCGGTTTGTCTTGAAAGTGCACTTTCCCCCGATAGTCTCTCGCAGGGGCAGATCTACCCAGGACCAGACGAAGTCTGTGAACAACAAGAGCAGGCCCGTCAGGAGGCGACTATGTTTTCGGCACGGACAGGGACAAAGAGTTGCACAAAGGGCGCTCGCCGCATCGGCCTGAGTTTCGGCGGGACCAAACGGAGAGATGCCGCTATCCGCGGCGCTCTGACATTGGCCGCGATTTCGATACTGCTGATGATGGCCGTTCATCCGGCACGGGGCCAGACTGAGACTGTGCTCTACAACTTTAGCTCCACCGTCAGCGGTCCCACTTCCGGCCTCACCGCAGACAGCGCCGGTAATCTCTATGGGACGACCTTCTACGGGGGAACCTCCGCCAGCCCAGGATCGGGGACTATCTTTGAGCTTTCGCCCAGCGGCGGCAGCTGGAACGAAACCACTCTCTACAGCTTCTGCCCCGCCCTGAACTGTACAGATGGGGCGAATCCAATGTCTAGCGTGATCTTTACCAGCGCGGGAAACCTTTACGGAACAACCACTAAGGGCGGCGCGAATGGCGCCGGCGTCGTCTTCGAACTTGTTCCCCACGGCGCAAAGTGGAAGGAGACGGTCCTCTACAGTTTCTGTTCGCAAAGCGGCTGTGCGGATGGCGGCAATCCGGAAAGCGGTCTGATCATGGACTTGGCGGGCCATCTGTACGGCATAAATTCCGCAGGTGCCTTTGAATTGAGCAAGTCTGGTAGCGTGTGGAAAGAGCAAGTCCTCTACGGCGGCGCAGTCGGCGGTTTGACCTTGGATGGTTTCGGAAACATCTTCGGCGCTACAAGTTCCACTGTATTCGAATTGTCGCCGCACGGCAGCGGTGGCTGGAATTCGGCAGTGATCCACACCTTTCCCAGCTCTGCTAAGGATGGCAGCAATCTAACGAGCGCTCCTGTGCTCGACGCGTCGGGAAATCTTTACGGAACGACATCGGCTGGCGGCACCAACGGATATGGGACTACGTACATGCTGGTCCGTCCAACTCAGGCTTGGCAAAATGGAATATGGCCGGAGCGGGTTATCTACTCTTTTGGTAAATGCACATCGGGTGCCTGTAACCCGGCGGGAATTGTTGTCGATTTGTTCGACAACATTTACGGCATTCTGCCCACGAGTGGCAAACCCAACAATGCGGGGATTGTTTTCGAGTTAGAGATTCCATTTGCCAAGGACTGGTACGTGGAGAAGGTGCTCTGGACTTTCAAGGGCATCGACGGGGCGTATCCGAATGGCAGTTTGATTCAGGACAGCGCCGGCAATCTCTACGGCATAACCACCGCCGGCGGGCCGTCATACTCGAAGACGTGCACCACAGGCGGAGCGTGTGGAAACGGCGTCGTCTTCGAGATAAGCCCGTAGAACGCAGGTCAGAGGTTCGAGGTCCGATTGCAGAGGTCGGATTGCAGAGGTTAGAACCTTTCGAGGATTCACCTCTGCAATCTGACCTCTGACCTCTGATCTATCTTTTGACCTATCTTTCCCTGCGGAACGTTTCTTCGCGCACGGTGAACTTCTTGACCAGATCTTCGCGCACCCGATAGCCTGTCCCAGCGGAGTCACTAATTACGATCATTCCGTCCGCGCGGACTTCCACTTCGGGTTCGATAATGTCTTCCTTCCAATAACGCTTCGACGCAGACACATCTCCCGGCAGGCGGAAATTGTCGAGCGTCGACAAGGCAATGTTATGCGCACGTCCCACTCCCGATTCCAGCATGCCTCCGCACCACACCGGAGCGTTATGCCGCGCCGCTACATCGTGGATCTTCTTTGCCTCGCCGAAGCCGCCCACGCGCCCAATCTTGATATTAAGAATCCGGCAGGCGCCAGTCTCGAGCGCGAAATCGGCGTCGCGCGCGTTCAGAATCGATTCGTCCAGACAAATCGCCGTCTCGATGGCCTTCTGCAATCGGGCGTGAAGATAGATTTCATCGTTCCACAGCGGCTGCTCGATCATGAGCAGTTTGAAGGCGTCGAATTTGCGAAGATGCTCGACCTGGTCGAGAGTATAGGCGGAATTCGCATCCACACTCAGAACAATATCAGCCCAGCGGGCGCGGATCTTCTCCAGGACATTTAGGTCCCATCCCGGCTTCACCTTGATCTTGATCCGCCGGTATCCCGCCGCCAGCTCCGTTTCAATTTTTTTCAGTAGTTGTTACGGTGTGTCTTGAATGCCGATTGAAACGCCACAGGGGATCTCACGGCGAGTTCCTCCCAGCAACTTCCAAAGTGGCTGTTGTTTTTGCCGCGCCTCCGCGTCCCAGACCGCATTTTCGAGCGCGGCCTTGGCCATGCGGTGTCCGCGGACTCTGGCAAAGCGCGCGGCGCAGTCCCGGCCCGCGTGCAGTTCGGCCTGCAGCAGCAATGGCGCCAAGTAGCGGGCGATTGTGGGCCAGGCGGTTTCAGTCCATTCCGGGCTGTAGTAGGGATCTTCGCCGGCAACGCACTCGCCCCAGCCGCGCACTCCGTCGGCCTCGACGCTGACCAGCAAAATGCGGCGGCTGTAAAGTCGCCCAAAGCTCGTTTCAAAAAAATGCACGAGCGGCATATGAATCTCACGCAGAGTTACGGAGTCGATTTTCATAAGTTAATTTCTAGTATCGCCAGCTCTCGTCCCACGCTCCCAGCAGGAATCCGCCATTCCCACGCCGATCGCACTCATACCCGAGCACACTCAATTCTTCAGCAAACGCTCTGTTGAACTGTTCCCGATTGCCTTCCTGCACCGCAAGCGCTCGCGGACGCGTGGCCGACTCGACCTTCCATTCGTAGATTTCCGCCGGGACATCGATGCGTGTACGACACTCGAACCTTGCGCGCGGAGAACCCGCCAGCGCCGCCTCGACTCGTTTTGACTTCATCCACCACTCCGCCACAAGGCGATCCGTAGGAAGGCCACCCTGCAAGGGTGACGATGTGATCCCGTACTGATTCACGTTATAGCGGCGTGCGATCGCCCCCAGCTTTTCGATATTCAAGTATGCATTTTTGATTTCCAGCGGATCGAACGTCCACTCCATCAACTCGAAACCTCGCGCCAGTGCATCCTCCCGCTGAAAGAGCTTCATGCGCCGGCCCAGGCCGCTATTGCGATATTGCTGTCGGACGGCGAGCATCTGTGAATGCAGATAGCAGTGGCCATTTCGAGTCCCCGGAAGCGCGAGCGCAAAGCCAATCAGCTCATTACGAGGTTCGTCGCAAACGAAGGCCCCAATCACCTGCCCGCCAATCTTCGCTGCGATCACGAATATGCGTACCGGAACCAAATCCCGATCCGCGAACTTCCATACTTCTTTCTGCAACGCGAAACAAGCCTGCATCTCCTCCAGCGCTTCGCACTTGCGGATGATCACTTCGGCATCGGTCGCGGCGGCTGTGCGGATCACGCCGGCTCTTCCTGCCGCTTCGCCTGTTGCCATAATGTTTCTAACTCATCCATTGACGCCTGCTGCGGCGTTTGTCCGCTGGCGCGCAGACGCTCCTCCATCCATTGAAACCGCCGTTTGAATTTGCGATTCGTCTTCCGCAGCGCCGATTCTGGGTCGAGCGACAGATAGCGCGCGATATTCACCAGAACAAAGAACAGGTCTCCCACTTCACCTTCGAGGCGCTCACGCAGTTCTACAGGGACCCGCGGCTTTCCCGAGCCGGCAATTCCCTTCCCGGCCGACTGACCTTCAACCGAAAACGCCGGAACGGACTTCAGTTCCTCCTGCAACTCCGCCGTTTCCTCCTCGAGCTTGGCAAAAAGACCTTCAACTTCCGGCCAGTCAAATCCCACATGCGCCGCACGGGAACTGAGTTTGTAAGCTTCCATCAGCGCGGGCATTTTCGACGACACGCCGGCCAGCACGGATTGCGCATCCGAAGCCAGGTTCACTTTCTTGCCTTGGTTCGCAGCGATCCGTTTTTCTTTTTCTCGCGCTTTTAGCGCCTCCCAGTTGCGCAGCACCTCGGCAGGAGTGTCCGCCTTCACATCGCCAAACACATGCGGATGCCGGTCTACCAACTTGTTCGATAGCCGATCCAGCACATCATCCACGGAGAAGTGGCCCGCCTCGCGCGCCATTTCGGAATAGAACAGCACCTGCAGCAGCAGATCTCCCAACTCTCCGGTCAGCTCGGGCCAGTCGCGATTATCGATGGCTTCCAGAACCTCGTAGGTTTCCTCCAGCGTATACGGTTTGATGGTGTCGAAGGTTTGTTCGCGGTCCCAAGGACATCCGCCCGGAGCCCGCAACCGCGCCATGATCTGAACCGCTCGCTCGAATCGTTCTCCGGTGGTGGACATTCTGTTCAATGTAAATGAGGCGAATTAAGCGAGCAATGGCAGTGCGCTGCCTCACTCTCAATTACCGCTAACGCAACGAACGGACTAGCAACGCTGTCTCATCCGAAATAATCGCATCCACGCCCCAATCCGTGAGCTTCCGCATGCGTTCCGCGCGATTCACCGTCCAGACCATGATTCTCTTCTTGCCTGCGTGAACCCGTTCGACCAATTTGCTATCCACTAGTTCAACCTGCGGAATTACCCACTGCGCCGGTGTTCCAGCCCAACCGCTAAGCTGATCCTTCGTCTCGCACAAAAATCCCAGCGGAATCGCCGGGTCAAGTTCGTGGACGGCGGTGAGGACGGCCGGAAGAAACGACGACACCACATATTCGTTTTTGGGCGGATGCTTGCGCAATTCCGCCACCGCTTGCTGCTCCAGGTCTGCGACTTTCAACTCGATATCCAGAAATGCCCGGTGGGCAAATTGCCGCAGAACATCTTCCAGTGTAGGCAGCGCCAAGGAATTCGCGGGCATCGCCGCAATTTTCATCCCGCCGGTCGCGGCGTCATGGCAGATCACGGCCTGCCCGTCAGAGGAAAGCCGCACATCAAACTCAAAGCCGTCGCACCCATGCTGCAGGCAGAGCTCGAACGACGCCGGTGTATTTTCAGGAATTCGGCGAAACGCCCGCGCTCCACGATGCCCAAGCAAAAGAGGTGCCATGAAGTTTTTTCAGTTCCCAGTTATCAACAGCAAGCCAGGGAGATTTTACTGAGAACTGAGAACCGGGAACTGAGAACTCACATCAGTCCAAATCAAAATCCCGGATTGGCTTTCCCGTGTCGGGAGTTTCTTTCGCCTTCTTCACTGCCTCCTGGAATTTTTTCTCTAGCAGTTCCGAGGCGTGCTTTTGCGCTTCTATCGACTGGCGAAAGATTGAATCGCGACGACTGTCCTGCTCCTTCATGGCGCGCGCCGCTTCTTCCATATCGTTGAAGGTTTTTGGCTTGATCGGCGCCGTGTGGGCAATGATGCTGCGTGTGGCAGCGTCGATTTTCATGACCGCACCGCAGCAGGGGCAAGTCACGTCAAAAGGTGGCTGATTAAGATTGGATTCGCGTTTCACTATCGCGATAATATCGCAATTCTGCCTAATTCGTGTCAGCGGGGCTCGAGTTTGATCGGCAGCACGTGGAACAGATACAGCATCTCCCAACCCAGAAGCACGATCGAAACCAACACCACCAGAATCGCCAGAATTTCGCCAAAATTCAGGTTCCTGCTCTGCTCGAAACGGCGCGCCCCCAGGCTCAAAATATTCAAAGTGGCAAAGCCAAAAACCAGCGCCCATAGGATGTTGTAAATTTCATCGCGGCCCGACCGCAGAAGGAATATGGCCGGCAAAACCGCAGCGGCCAGGGGATGCAGCACACGGCCGGAAAACGCCGCCCAGCCGTGAGCGCGCCCCGCAACAAGAAAGAGTGGTGAGTTGATCCGAAATAGCGAAGAGCAACTCCGAGCAACTGTGAAGGGCCTAGGCAGTCTCATGCAGGAATTTTGATAGTACCGTGTTTGCCGCGTTCAAGTCAGCCCACCGACGACACAAGCGCACCCCACAGCTTACTACGGTTGCTTTTCTTAAGACGGTCACAGAGGATGGTACGCGAGGTACTATGCAGGAACGCATGCGATGATCGTGAACTTTGCCGAGCGGGCGCACAACCACAACTGGGAACTGGACCCGGTCACCCGATCGCTGCTTGATACCGACTTCTACAAACTGTTGATGCTTCAGTTCATCTGGAAGCATTATCCGAAGACCCAAGTGTCGTTCTCGCTGCTGAACCGTACGACTTCGGTGCGGCTCGCCGATATGTTCTCGCGTGAGGAACTCATGCACCAGATGGAGCACGCGCGGCGCCTCCGGTTTCGCAGATCGGAAGTGGTCTGGCTCGCCGGCAATACTTTCTATGGCCGCCGCGGAATCTTTGAGCCCGCATTTCTGGAATGGCTGGAGCGCGATTTCCGGCTGTCGGATTACGAACTGACGGTCCGGGATGGACAATTCGATCTCTCGTTCGATGGCCTCTGGTCCGAGACTACAATGTGGGAGCTTTATGCCCTATCGATTCTCGACGAACTCAAGACCCGGGCGGGCTTGAAGAAACTGCGCGAGTTCGGTCTCGATATCCTGTATGCGCGGGCAAAAACAAAACTCTGGGGCAAGATCGAGGGGCTGCGCGGCGTTCCCGGACTGGCCGTGGCCGACTTTGGAACCAGGCGCCGCCACAGCTTTCTCTGGCAGGAATACGTTGTCAATGCCATGGCGGCGAACCTGGGCAGCGCCTTTACCGGAACATCGAACGCCTTTTTGGCGCATAAACACGATCTCGAGGCGATCGGAACCAATGCGCATGAGATCCCCATGGTCCTCGCGGCGCTCGCAAATGGCGACGAGGCCCTGAAAGCCTCACAGTACCGTGTCCTCGAGTTATGGCAGGCCACCTATGAAGGCGCGCTGCGCATCATGCTGCCCGACACTTTTGGCACCACGCAATTCCTGGAAAACGCTCCCGATTGGGTGGCCGATTGGACCGGCCAACGCATCGACAGCAAGAATCCCTACATCGCAGGTGATGAATATATCGAGTGGCTCAAAGAGCGTGGCCGAGACCCGCATGACAAACTCATCATTGCCTCCGACGCGCTCGACGTCGATGAAATCCTCGGTCTCCACGCATATTTCGGAGGAACGCTGGCAGGCGGGGCTACGGTCAACGACTTCCGCAGCGCCGCCGATTTCGTGGATGGCAAGAAATGGACCCCCGGCCGGCGCATCCGTTTCAGCGCAGGTTGGGGAACTTTGCTGACCAATGATTTCCGCGGCTGCGATCCTGCCGACAGCAGCGACTTTGACCCCGTCAGCCTGATCTGCAAGGTATCCACGGTCGAAGGCAGACCGGCGGTGAAGCTTTCCGACAACTACGCCAAGGCCCTCGGTACGCCCTCTGAAATCGAACGCTACCGCCACGTATTCGGAAGCGAGGGAATGAGCAACGTTCCTGTGATTACGTGAATGCCGCAATGGACGATCCGACACATTTGGCTCCCGACTTCCTGTATGGCACCGCCTGGAAGGAAGATCGCACGCAAGCCCTCGTCGAGCGTGCACTGCAAGTAGGCTTTCGCGCCATCGATACTGCGAATCAACGGCGGCATTATTTCGAGGAAGGAGTGGGTCGCGGATTGGCAGCCGCGTACCGATCCGGCATAGTCTCGCGCGAAGATCTCTTCTTACAGACAAAATTCACTTATCGACGGGGCCAGGACCATCGTCTCCCATACGATCCTGCGGCGCCGATGAACACCCAAGTCGCGCAGTCATTGGCGAATTCGCTCGAGCATCTCGGGACCGATCGCGTCGATAGCTATGTGCTCCACGGTCCCTCTTCAAACTATGATTGGACCGACGAGGACACGCTAGTGTGGGATGCGATGCGAAAGGAACGAGATGCGGGGCGCACGACCCTACTTGGCGTGAGTAATGTTTCTATTGGTCATCTACAGCAAATGGCAACGCTTGGCATCGAGCCCCCAGCTTTTGTGCAAAACCGTTGTTACGCGCGCCTGGGCTGGGACCGCGAGATACGCCAGTTTTGCCGGGAACACAAGATCACTTATCAGGGATTTTCATTGCTGACGGCGAATCAGGAGGTGTTGCATCACCCGGTTGTTACCAATGCGGCCGCCAATGTGAAAGCGACTCCTGCGCAAGTCATCTTTAACTTCGCCCGCCGGATCGGAATCCTGCCATTGACCGGCACCTCCAACCCCGAGCACATGAAACAGGATCTGGCCACCCGAGACATCAACCTTTCTGCGGATGTGGTCAGCGCAATCGAGTCGCTTGCCGGATGAGACGGGGCAAGCCCCGTCTCTACGAGAGTTGATATGGCAACGCTACTTCGCTTGTGCGACTGCCTCGCGTTCGCCAACCTGCTGCCGCCACATCGCGTAGTACAGACCCTTTTGGTCGAGCAATTCGGAGTGCCGTCCAAATTCGACAATGCGACCACGTTCCAGAACATAAATACGGTGGGCGTGCATTACAGTGGACAGCCGGTGCGCAATCAGAATCGTGATCGCCTCCTGATTGGCCGCTACTTCGCGAATCGTGCGGCTGATTTCTTCTTCCGTCAGCGAGTCGAGAGAAGAAGTGGCTTCATCGAATACCAGCAACTGCGGATGCCGCAGCAATGCGCGGGCTATCGAAAGCCGTTGCTTCTCGCCACCGGAAACTTTCACCCCGCCTTCGCCGATCAGCGTGTCCAATCCGCGATCGGCGCGTGAAAGAAGGCTGTGCGCGGCCGCTTGTTGCAGGACTTCCATGCATTCTTCGTCCGTCGCTGCTGGATTCACGAATAGCAGGTTCTCGCGAATCGAGCCTGAAAAAAGCTGCGTATCCTGAGTCACAAATCCGATCTTCTCGCGCAGCAGATCCAAATCCACACGATTCGATGGAATCCCGTTGTAAAGAATCTCGCCCGTCTTCGGAGCGTACAAACCCACCAGGAGTTTCACCAGTGTTGAC
>JBAVAA010000177.1:0-3875 GCA_049585515.1 Terriglobales bacterium
GGAGGAAGGCGTACTACCTGATGTCGATCCACGAGCACCTGCCACCGCAGGCGCGGAAGGAACTGAAGGAAATCGGCTGGACAAAAGGGAGGGAGTTGGCGAAGCTCGCGCGTGCGCAGGGTCAACAGTTCGATTGTGCACCCTGGGTGCACAAAGCCCGCTCTATGCCAAGAGAAGAGTTTATACGGGCAGTGGATAAAGAACTGACGGGAAGGGAAGAGGAACCGTCGGAACTAATCTATTTCAAGGTCTACAAAAGTCAGATTCCGGTCATCGAGCAGGCAATCGAGACGGCAGCGCTGATGCTAGGAACGGATAAGTCACGCGGCTACTGCCTAGAGATGATCTGCGCTGATTTCCTGGCAGGAGCACACTTGGACAACGGTGACCCCGAGATCCTACTCAACTCGATCTCGCGATACTACAAGTTCCTGCCCGGCGAACACCAGCAGACTTTCCTCGAAAACCTGCGTGAGAAGGTGTCCTGAGCATGATTCGCCTCAAAGCCCCTCCCTCGCGGCTGGACCCTTTATCGTTCGAGGGCATGCGCCAGCAAATCCTGCGTCGCGACAACTGGAGGTGTCAATCCTGTGGCACGATGTTGAATCTAGAAGTGCACCACAGGGAATTCCGCAGCCATTCGGGGACGGACTCCGAGGACAACTTGATCACGCTCTGCACAGCATGCCACGCCACCGTGCATCTGGGTTTGGAGGATTCGCACCTGCTTACATCTGGCCTCGGATTCCCATAGCAGCTTGGTGGTCGAGAGCGCCGACTTCTACCGTTGTTTTAACCGCAGAGCACGTAGAGATCGCGGAGAAAAGAATTTCTAAAAACTCTGCGCGCTCTGCGGTTAAAGGTTTCTGTTCTTACGCCGTTTCCGCTTACCTTTTCGGCTCACCACTCGCACCGGCTGTTCTCCCGGCGCGAGCACTCGCCGTACAATCGGCGTGTTCAGCTTGTATTTGCGCTCGGTAACCTTGCCTTCATCATCTTGAACGCGAATCACGAACGTCGGCAGCACGCCTTCCTTGTCGTAGTTTTCTTGAGTAACGGTGACGGGCAAGACGCCTTCCTTGCGCTCACGATACGCTGTCTCATATCGATGGCGCCTCACATTCCAGGTGAAGACGCGAATCTGGTTGAAGTCGAACGGCAAGCCGTCTTTGGGCTCTGTAAGGACGGTCAAGTACTGCGGAACCTTCTTCTCTCCATCCTGAACCTGGTCCAGCACGAAGTACGCGACAATGCGCTGGCCCTCCGCATACTGCGCGACGTCAAGCGGGACATCGAGATCCACCATGCGGGCGAGCACCCAGCCAACGCGCTCGTGGGAGTCGCGCACCAGCCACCAATCCTCCATTACAGGGCTCACTGGAACTGACTTTTTATCTTGTTCATTTTTATGGCCGCCCGGCGTATCGGAGCGAGACGTCGTGCGTGACGGCGCCACCGCGCCCGGCTTCTCGGCCGTGCCCCGCCGCAACAATGCCAGCTTCTCGCCGGATGAAATCTGATAGAGATGTTCGGCATCGCGCCCCGGTTCAACGTGCAGATTCGTGTCGTTGCGGGTCGTCCCTTGCGCCTGCACGGGATCGTTCTGATTGTCGGCCGTCAGCTTCTGGATCCGGTCGTACACATCCTGGCCAACCAGGTAGCGCTGCTCCACCCACCCCATAGCGCCGCTTGCGGTCCGCACTTTGACAAAGCGGCGGTCGTGGTCGAGCACCTCGACGCGCTCGCCGTTCTTCACTACTCCGGCTTTTTCATAGACCGCAGCCACGTGGTCGCGCAGGACGGCTTGAACTCCAGAAACGTAAGCGATCTCAAGCACGCGGCCGCGGCTGTGACTGCACGCTGTCAACAAGAGGAGAAAAAAAAGTGGAATGCCAGTCAAGCGCGAAGAGAATTGGTGCTGGTGGGGGATGCGTTTCACGGGCTCACTATCTAATATAACGCGAGCCAGATTGCGGGACCTTGCTCGCGATGCCCACTCATCGAATGCGATCAGTGAGGCACGCGGCTGTTCTTGCCCAAGTCGAAAATTCAGCTATTGGACGGTCACCGTCGCGGTCGGTGAGTTCACCGTTCCGGTGCCGGAAACGTTCGGGTAGCTCATTTGGAGCGTATACGAGGCAGCGGCGCCGGTTGTGGTGCTTAGTAAGCAGCTTTCTGCCGGATTATTACTGGCGTCGACGCCAACCGTGCAGGTGAACAAATTATCGCTCGGCGTGATCGTCAACGTGCCACCATTGTCGGAGGTCACGAAATTCGGCGGTCCCGGACTTGAGGCAAAAGTGAATATCACGGCACTCCCGCCGGCAGTGACATTGGCTGAAGTCGGGCTGACCGATATCGAAGTAACGTCTCCGATGACGGTGACGGAGGCGGTGCCGCTAATACCCTGAGCAGACCCGGTGATCGTCACTGCCGTGTCAGTCACGCTGACGCCCTGCGCAAGACCGCCGGTAGTAATCGTCACTGACGGTGAACTGCTGGTCCACACCAACCCGCTGGTAATTTGCGACCGGGTGCCATCCGCATACGTTCCAAACGCCGTGAACTGCTGTTGAGCGCTCACGCCCAGATTAAGGCTGGGCGGCTGGATCTGAACCGTCTCGAGGACGTTGGGCGGGAAAAATCCCCGGCAACCGGCCCCGAAAGCCAGTGCAATCAGAACCGAAAAAGCCAGCGTCAACGCCAGTCTGCGCCCAGTCAACATAGAAAAATTGCCTCGAATATTTTCTGATTTTAACAGAATTCCCGGCCCGGCAATTCCGGAGCGCATGACTTAGGTCATAACCTTCTTGCCACCTTCGATGCGGGCTGGAAGCGTTCTCGAATATTAAGAACGGAAAGGGGTCCCGAACTTGCACGGGGTTTTCGAAGTGCATCGAAACAGGAATTCTGCTGACACCCCGGCAATCCGTGGTAAAGACGCCGTTACTGAAGGCTGAGAGCTGATGGCTGAGAGCTGACCGCTGAAATCTACTTAACCTTCTTTCCCGCGTTCGCAATCCGCTGGTCGATCAGCTTCCGTCCCGCGAAGCCTTCACCGGTCCCGTGCCAGTGCGTGATCGTCGGTTCGCCCAGCTTCCAGCACAGCAGCAGGGTCTCGCCATCCACCTTGCAGGGGAAATCGAGCAATCCGATGTCGAGATCTTTCACCTGCACGCCGGTGGCGTCAATTTCGGCGAGCGCATCCTTGACGCGTCGTATCGCCTTCTCACGCTCGGCCTTGCGCCGCGCCAGATGGACCACGTTCAGCAACGTGCCGCCATTAAGAAAAACGCGGTGCGCGGTAGCCTGCAGTTCGGCGTCCACGCTTTCGATCAGCTTCTTGCCATGGATTGCCTGTTTCAGCAGCGACTCCAAAATCGGCAGGAGCATCTGCGCTTCATCAAGAGAGAACGTGCGATGGGACATACTCCTATTCTACAGGCACGGACAGGTATCAGGTAGCAGGCAGCAGTTAACAGGACTGGCTAGTGGATCGGTTTGGACTTGTTTTGAAAGGGCACGGCTTCAGCCGCGCCGTAACGACCACAATCAATAGCGGCTTTTAGCCGCTGCGGGAACGTGTCCCTTCATAATGCAAGGCCTGCGGCGGCCCCAACTGCACTATAATAGTAGTCAACACTCAGGAACCCACCCGGAGCCATCATTGCCACTACCTCGCGCATTATTTGCGATTCTGCTTACCCTCGCCTTCGCCGGCGCCATCGCAGCTCAGGATGCTCCCATGCCTCGACTCACGCCGGGGCCCGAACGCAAGCCGGAAGCCGCCTCCAGCGCTGCAACCCAGCCCGCGCCGCCGCAGACTGTAGCTTTAAAGGTCGCGAAGGGGTCACCCTTGCAAGTGGCTCTCGATG
>JBAVAA010000178.1:0-10632 GCA_049585515.1 Terriglobales bacterium
GATGCAGGCTTCCAGCGCGGTATCTACCGGATCCGACTTCTGCACCCACCCGCCGCCATTCAGGTTGATTCCGCCAAACAGGTCGGTGCCGCCGAGTTGAGAGCAGTAGCAGGACGCCGGATTGCCATTGCACTGGCCGTTATACGGAACCTTCGCGTAATAGGCCAGCGCCGCCAAACTGGGCGTTGTGCTGTAGAGCGTCTGGAGCAGGACGTGAATCCGCGATCCATCTTTCTTTAGCGTGAATTTGCAAAACTGGCGTGACCCGGAAAGACGCAGCCAGTTTTGTTCGTCGTCATTGGTGTTGAAGTAAGGGACGCGAACGTCGACTTCGCCGCCGTGCGCAACGCAATACTTCTCGGCTTTGCCCAGAGTGGCAGCATCGGTCTGCGCATTATCAGGACTGCCGGCGTGTACAGTTCTGGCGGCGGGGAGAACAACGGTGATTCCGAAGGCAAAACAAAACATTGTCAGCAGTGCAATGAGCGGACGCTTCACGGGGGCTCCTGGGAAAAATCGAACAGATGTCTTGCCGATGTCTGGCCAAGGTCTGGCAAACACTTTGCAGGCGGAAGGTTAACACAAGAACCGGATTCTTCCCCGCTCATTATGTTTTGCCGCGCCAAAAGCTACTCACCGCCAGACGCTGCGAGCCCAATCTCTGCGGGTTACACGATCCGGATCATCGGATGCGGAGTTACGACGCAGCGCCGATATTCAAGGCCGAATCTGCGGTAAGATTGGCGACACGAGGTAATTGATGGTCCCCCAAGACATGGTCCCCAAGAAAAGCGAATTCAGCATTTCTTCCGCGTCGCGTCGTTCGTTCCTGAGTCTGTCAGCGGCGGCAGCGGGCGCATTGGCGTTTCGCGTGGTCACCGAGCCGATGCTGGCACAGGCGGCCCGGCAAAGTTTCCCTAAGGATGGGATTCGGATCGACTCGAATGAAAATCCACTCGGCCCGTGCGCTTCGGCGCGCGAGGCGGCAACCTCTATCATTCCGGAGGGCGGACGTTATTCCGACTGGCTTACCGAGGATCTGACCCATTTGCTGGCGGAGATGGAGGGCCTGAAGCCGGATCATGTCGGCGTCTATGCCGGATCGAGCGAGCCTCTACACCATACCGTCGTCGCCTTTACCTCGCCCCAGCGCAGCTACGTGACAGCCGATCCCGGATACGAAGCCGGAATGTTCGCGGCGAGGGCCGCGGGCGCGAAGGTGGTAAAAGTCCCGCTGACCAAGAATTACGCGCACGATGTGAAGGCGATGCTGGCCGCGGCTCCCGACGCGGGGGTCTTCTATGTGTGCAGCCCGAACAATCCTACCGGCACGCTGACCAGCCATTCCGACATCGAATATTTGCTAGACAACAAGCCGAAAGGATCTGTCGTCCTAGTGGACGAAGCTTACATTCATTTTTGCGATGCGCCTTCGGCGATGGACCTGGTGAAGGCGGGCAAGGATGTAGTGCTGTTGCGCACCTTCTCGAAGATTTTCGGCATGGCGGGACTGCGCTGCGGGGCCGTGTTCGCCCGTCCCGACCTGCTGGAGAAAATCGAAGACGGCGGCTGGAACTTTATGCCGATTACCGCGGTGGTCGCCGCATCCGCCAGCCTGAAAGACGCGCAACTGGTACCGGAGCGCAAGCGTATCAACGCCCGCATCCGCAGCGATGTCTTTGCCTGGCTCGACCGCAATGGATACTCCTACATTCCATCCGAGGCCAACTTCTTCATGCTTGACACGAAGCGGCCGGCGAAGCCAGCGATCGCCGCCATGGCCAAGCAAAAAGTATTTATCGGACGCATCTGGCCGGTGATGCCGACCTACACGCGCATCACGATCGGCACGGCGCCGGAGATGGAGCAGTTCCAGGCGGCGTTCCAGAAAGTGATGTCGGGCGCGGTGACGGCCAGCGTAGGGGCGGTTCCGGGTTGGGGAGAATTGCCACGCGCGCGCAATCGGGATGGCGGCGCAATTCGAGCCTAAGTCGGCAGCGATCGTGTAGTGAAGGGCTTCGCCCCGTCCTAGGGGGTAGAACCCCGCCACCACACACAATTCTTCCCTGTAACATGAAGTCATGCCGAAGAAAGCTGCCGTCGCCACTAAGCTTGCGGAGCCTTCCGTAAAACTTTCCAGCCGGGGAGTGGCAAGGCTGCAGGGCCGGCATCCGTGGGTTTACCGCTCGGACATCGACACCGCTGTGGCCAACGAGATTCCCCCTGGCTCCGTCGTTCGCGTCCACGATGCGCGCGGTAAATTCCTCGGTACCGCGCTCTACAGCTCATCTTCGCAGATCGCCATTCGCATGATCTCCCACGGGTCGGTCGCCGATCTGCCTGCCCTGGTCGCGGAACGCATTCGCGCGGCGATTGCCTACCGGAAAGAAAACAACCTCGTCTCCGATACCGATGCCTATCGCATCGTCTTCAGCGAAGCGGATTTTCTCCCCGGGCTCATCGTCGATCGCTATAACGACGTGGTCACGGTACAGATCCTGACTCAGGCGATGGATGCTGAACCCGTCCGCGAAGCCATCGTGCAAACGCTACAAGAAGAATTGCAGCCGGCAGGGATCGTGGAACGGGTCGAGGCCCGCATTCGAGAGCTGGAGCAACTGCCTCCGCGGGCTTCGGGGCTGCTTTGGGGAGACAAGAGTTCCAGTGAAGTGACAATGAATGGCGTTCGCTTTCACTATGACGGCCTCGAAGGCCAGAAGACGGGAGCGTTTCTGGATCAGCGCGAGAATTATGCCGCGGCCGCTCTGTACGGACACGGCGAGGCCCTCGACGCCTTCTGCTATCAGGGAGGATTTGCGCTGCATCTCGCGACCAAGTGTTCCAGCGTCACGGGGGTTGACAGCTCGCTTCCGGCGCTCGAAATGGCGGAAAAGAATGCGGCTTTGAACGCCCGCGAACTGGAGTGGATCGAAGCCAACGCCTTCGACCTGCTGCGGGACTACGCCGCCGCCAACCGCCGCTACGACACCATCGTTCTCGATCCACCGGCGTTTGCCAAGACCAAGCGCGACCTGGAGAAGGCGCTTGGCGGCTACAAGGAACTCAACCTCCGCGCCATGAAGATGCTGCGTCCCGGAGGCATTCTAGTCACCTGCTCCTGCTCCTTTCATGTCAGCGCCGCGGAGTTCGTCGGAGTCCTAGCTGACGCGGCCCGGGATGTCCACAGATCTTTTCGTGTGATCGACAAACGAAGAGCGGCGAAAGATCATCCAACCCTGTTGAACGTCCCGGAAACCAGCTACCTAAAGTGCTTGATATTGAGTGTAAGCAACTGAAAATGCAGCACATAAAATACTTGACAATAACAAGCTAAGATTTTATGCTGTTGCCATACTAAATAAACGAAATCGAGAGCTTTCGAAGCTCTCCTGAATTTCAAGTTAGGAGGAGTTAGTTATGACTTTGCTTACCCGTTGGGATCCTTTCCGTGAGTTTGTCACCATCCAGGACCGTATGAACCGGTTGTTCCGCGATTCCTACGGAAACGAAGGCCGCGAAGATGCCCTGACCAATACCGCGTTCGCACCGCCGGTTGATGTCTATGAAGACGAGCACAACGTGACCTTGAAGATCGAAGTGCCGGGAATCGACGAGAAAGATATCGACGTCCGGATCGAGAACAACACGCTGACCGTCCATGGCGAGCGCAAGTTCGAGAAGGAAGAGAAAGAAGAGAACTATCGGCGCGTGGAGCGGCAGTATGGCAGCTTCACCCGCACCTTCACGCTGCCAAGCACGGTCGACCAGGAGAGCGTCCATGCCGATTATGACAAGGGCGTGCTGAAGGTCACCCTGGCGAAGAAAGCCGAAGCCAAGCCGAAGCAGATCAAAGTAAACATCGGCAGCCAGAGCAGTGGCAGCCAGAAGACGCTCGAAGGCAAAGAGCCGAAGAGCGCCGGCAAAGCCGCGTAAAAAATTCGTTGGCGGTAAACTTTTCGGGAGGCGGGATTGAATGCGCCTCCCGTTTCATTTGCGGGTAACTTGAGCATCTGCGGATGTGCTACTCGGACGAATCCAGCTAAGGTAAGGCGTAATGATCGATCACAAGGAATTACCCAAAGTGTTTGTCGATTTTAACAATAGTGATCGACAGGGCAGAGTGCGGTTGAACTGTGTTGGCACGGTGAAGGATCTGAACCGGCTAGGGATCGTTCTGAGTGAAGGCACTGAAATGCTCCTCGCTTGCGTTGAGCTCGAAATCGAGGGGATTGCGACCTATTCGAAGGAAGAACGTATTTGGGTCGCAAGGGTCGACTGGGACAGAATTCGAAGCTTGCCCGGTAGTGAATAATCGGATGCCGGGGGATCATCTGGAGGAAGAAAATCATGCCCATCCGTTGGGACAAATTCACCGTTAAGGCACAAGAAGCCGTACAGCGTGCAAACGAACTCGCCTCCGAGCACGGCAATCCGGAACTCGTCCCGCTCCATCTGCTGGCCGCTCTGGTCGAGGACAAAGAAGGTATCGTCGCGCCGGTGCTCGAAAAGATAGGCATCGGGCCGCAGGCCGTGCTTAGCGACGTCTACAAAGAAATTGAAAAGCTGCCGAAAGTTTCAGGCAGCGGCGGCGCGCAACAGCCGGGGATGTCGTCGCAAGTCAATCAACTTTTGGAGAAGGCTTTCAAAGAAGCCGACACCTTCAAAGACGAATATGTGTCGACCGAGCACATGCTGCTGGCGCTGACCAGCTTAAAGCGCGACCCGGCGCAAGAGTTGCTGGCGCGGCATGGAGCGACGCACGATGCCATCCTGAAGGCGCTCACCTCGGTTCGCGGATCGCAGCGCATTACGGACCAGAATCCGGAGGCGAAGTACCAGGCGCTGGAACGTTATGCCCGCGACCTGACCGAGCAGGCGCGGCGCGGCAAGCTCGACCCGGTGATCGGTCGCGATGAAGAGATTCGCCGCGTGGTGCAGGTGCTGTCGCGGCGCACCAAGAATAATCCGGTGCTGATTGGCGAGCCGGGGGTGGGTAAGACGGCGATTGTCGAGGGCCTCGCGCAACGCATCATTTCCGGCGATGTGCCGGAGGTATTGAAGAACAAGCGCGTCGTGGCCCTCGATTTGGGAGCGATGCTGGCGGGCGCGAAATATCGCGGCGAATTTGAAGACCGCCTGAAGGCGGTGCTGAAAGAGATTGAGGATTCGCAGGGCCAGATCATTCTGTTTATCGACGAGCTACACACCCTGATCGGCGCCGGCGCTGCCGAAGGCTCGATCGACGCCTCGAACATGCTGAAGCCGGCGTTGGCGCGTGGAGAACTGCGCGCGATCGGCGCGACCACGCTCAACGAATATCGCAAGTACATCGAGAAAGATGCCGCGCTCGAACGCCGCTTCCAGATTGTTTTCGTGGGCGAGCCGAATGTCGAAGATACGATTGCGATCCTGCGCGGGCTGAAAGAAAAGTATGAAGTGCATCACGGCGTCCGCATCAAAGATTCCGCCATCGTGGCGGCCGCGACGCTTTCGCACCGCTATATTTCCGACCGCTTTCTGCCCGACAAAGCGATCGACCTGATCGACGAGGCCGCGGCCTCGCTGCGCATCCAGATCGATTCCATGCCTACCGAGATCGATCAACTGGAGCGACGGGCAACGCAACTGGAAATTGAAAAACAGGCGCTGAAAAAGGAGGACGACGCCAATTCCAAAGAACGACTCCACAACGTTGAGAAAGAACTGGCCGGAATTCGCGAAAAGTCGAATGCGCTTAAGGCGAAGTGGAAGCAGGAAAAAGATGTGATCGCGAAAGCGCGCGCTTTGAAGGAAAAACTGGAGCAGCTCAAGATTGAAGAAGCGACCGAGGAGCGCAAAGGAAATCTCGAGCGCGTCGCGCAGATCCGCTACGGGCTCATTCGCCAGACCGAAGAAGAATTAAATAAAGTCACCGCGCAAATTGACAGCAAATCCGGACATCGCATGCTGAAAGAGGAGGTCGATGAAGAAGACGTTGCCCGCATCGTCTCCAAGTGGACCGGCATTCCAGTGTCGAAAATGCTCGAAGGCGAAGTCAAGAAGCTTGTTAACATGGAAGACCGGCTGCGGCAGCATGTCATCGGACAGGACGAAGCGCTGGAACGTGTGTCCAACGCCATCCGCCGTTCGCGGGCCGGGCTCAGCGATCCGAAGCGGCCGATCGGGTCTTTTATTTTTCTGGGGCCAACCGGCGTCGGCAAGACCGAACTTGCCCGCGCCCTGGCCGAATTTCTTTTCGACGACGAGCGCGCCCTGATCCGCATCGACATGTCCGAGTACATGGAGAAGCACGCTGTATCGCGGCTGATCGGCGCGCCTCCGGGATACGTCGGCTATGAGGAGGGTGGACAGCTCACCGAGCAGGTGCGGCGGCATCCTTATGCGGTCGTGCTCTTTGACGAAATCGAGAAGGCGCATCCCGATGTGTTCAACATCCTGCTGCAGATCATGGATGACGGCCGCCTCACCGACGGCAAGGGCCGCAAGGTGGACTTCAAGAACACCGTCATCATCATGACCTCGAACCTGGGCTCGTCATATCTGCAATCGGAGAACGTTCGCTCCGAGGCAGCGTTTGAAGAAGCGTCGAAGCAGGTGCTGGAAACACTGCATGGGCATTTCAAACCCGAGTTTCTGAATCGCGTGGACGACATCATCATCTTCCGTCCGCTGGGCAAGGAACAGCTGGTGAAGATCGTCGATCTGCGGCTGGAAGACTTGCGGCGGCTGCTGGCCGACCGGAAGATTTCGCTGGAACTGACGGATGCGGCGAAAGAACTGCTCTTTACTGAGGGGTACGATCCGAATTTTGGAGCGCGTCCGCTGAAGCGCGCCATTCAGAAGTTGGTGCAGGACCCGCTCGCTATGAAGATTCTGGACGGCGAGGTGCTGCATGGCGACCACGTGATCGTGGACGCCGATAAGAAGACCGGCAAGATGACGTTCAAGGTAAGCGAGCGGGTGGGGGAGAAGGAATCGGCTCGACCCAGGAAATAGGTTCGTGTCTGTGTGCGGACGGTCGGCCTCGCCCGTCCAGATAGCGCGACTGTACCGAACGGGCGGACGGATGCGCCCGCCGCTACGCGGTTCGTTTGAAGTGGTCGGCGACTTCTCTTCGCGACAGATACCACGCCACCATTACGCGCACAATAATTCCGAGCCCGCCTAGCGCGAGCGGTTTCGGCTGCACCATCACGGTTGCAGCTGAGACGGGCGGCACGAGCATTACGATTCCGGCGATGGCGATGAGCACGGCTGCGTGGCGGACAATGTTGTTGAGTTGGACGAGACCCCACGCGACTCCGCCGGCGACGATGGCCGTAAGCAGGAACATGTAAGGACCCGCCAATTCCAGTCCGAACAGCAGCGGCGCGCCCGCGGACATTGAAATCGCGCCCGGGCGGATAAGCATCACGCCGCCTGCGACTCCGAGATAAATCCCGCAGAGGGCGAAGAGCGCGGCTATGGCTCGCACTCCGCTGGGGACTGGATGGGCGGGGTCAACCGTCATTTCCTGAATTCGGCAGATTTTGTCATCTTATGTCATCCAGGTAGAAATCAGCATCGCGCGGCGGACCAGCAGGTCCTTCGCTTCGCGAAGGATGACAACTCAGTAAAGAGGGTTACCGTGATGAGGATAGTGCTAGATGCCGTAGTTCACGCTGCGAAGCGCGTCTTTGTACGCGTCGCGCGCTTCCGTGGCTTTCATGTGAGCGTCGTGCTCCTTGAAGTGAGCGTCATCCCAACGCTCCATCGCGGTCATCGAATGGTCGAGAGTAGCTAAAGCCTCTTCCGCGCGAATGGTATCGACCCATTCATCGACGGCTTTTTTGTAGGCAAGGCGTAATTGATCGAGATCCTCTTTGCTCATAACCACCGCAGGGTAGTGCCACTACGCAGCCCGGTCAATTCGGATCGCGCGAATTTAACGAAAAATTAATGAAGCGGTTGCCGTCGGCATCTTGAAGTTGTAAGGTACTCGGCCAGCACTCAATTCTCGTTTTTTCACAGGGGGATGGAATGAGGCTCGGCCGTTTTCTAGTTGCGTTTGTTCTTTCGCTTTCCTGCATCGGCTTTTGCTGGCCGCAAGCCGCGCCCACGGCGAAGACGGTTGTCATCCACGCCGGGCGCCTGCTGGATGTAAAGACGGGCAAGACGCTCACCAGCCAAACCATCGTGATCCAGGGCGGGAAGGTCGCCAGCGTCGGTTCCGATGCGCGAGTGCCGGCAGGAGCCGAAGTTGTCGATCTCCCCAACGCAACCGTGCTCCCGGGATTGATCGACGCGCACGTGCACCTCACGATGGCGACCAACTTCGGCTATTCGCGGCTGGGGATTTCTGTGCCGCGGGAGGCGCTGACCGGAGCTCGCAATGCCCGCGTCACGTTAGACGCCGGATTTACGACCGTCCGCAACGTGGGCGCGAGCGGATTTAGCGACATTGCTTTGCGCGACGCGATCAACGCCGGCGACGTGCCGGGTCCGCGCATGTTGGTCAGCGGGCCACCCTTGACCATTACCGGCGGGCACGCCGACAATAATCTGCTGCCGTTCGAATATCACGCCACCAGCGACGGCGTGGCCGATGGCGTGGATGGGGTGCGCCACATGGTTCGGCAAAACATCAAGTATGGCGCGGATTTGATCAAGTTCATGGCCTCGGGAGGCGTGCTCTCCAAGGGGGACGATCCGCAGGCGTCGCAATACACGCAAGAAGAGATGAAAGCAATTGTCGAGGAGTCGCATCGGCTGGGACGAAAAGTCGCGGCGCACGCCCATGGTGCGCAGGCGATCCGGTGGGCGAGCGAGGCGGGCGTCGACTCGATCGAGCACGGGTCCTACATCGACGACGCGGCCATTGCCGCGATGAAGAAGAATGGCACTTATCTGGTGCCGACGCTTTATCTTATGGACTGGTTCTACGAGAATGCAGAGAGGATCGGAACACCCGCAGACTTGATCGCTAAGGGACACGAGGTGATGCCCGCGGCACGCAAAAACATCGCGCGGGCGTTTGCGGCAGGAGTGAAGGTCGGCTTTGGCACCGATGCCGCCGTATATCCGCATGGACTCAACGCGCATGAATTCGCGGTGATGGTGAAGCTGGGCCTGACGCCGCTGCAGGCAATTCAAGCAGCGACTATCAACGATGCCGATCTGCTCGGTTGGTCCGATAAAGTTGGGACGATCGAGGTGGGGAAATGGGCCGACATTGTGGCCGTTGACGGCGATCCATTGGCTGACGTCACTACGCTGGAGCGCGTCAAGTTTGTGATGAAGGGCGGCGAGGTGGTTAAGAATTTGTATCCGAAGTAAATGGGATTCCCTGTAGAGACGCCAGCCTGCCGCGTCTCAAACCGAAGGGCAGCATCGGGGCGCTGCACGCAGGAGACGGGGCTAGCCCCGTCTCTACGGTAGAATTCGGCGGTGTCTGTTCGTCTTCAGATCGAAGCCACTCGTGGCCCCGCTCGCGCCGGCAAGCTCATCACTCCCCATGGAGTGGTCGAGACGCCGGTGTTCATGCCGGTGGGGACCCTAGGTTCGGTCAAGGGCGTCTCTCAGGACGTGCTGGAAGAACTTGGCGTCGAGATTCTGCTCAGCAATACCTATCATCTTTATTTGCGGCCCGGTGTTGAAACCGTCCGGAGGATGGGCGGCCTCCACCAGTTCATGTCCTGGGATCGAGCCATCCTCACCGACTCCGGTGGCTTCCAGGTTTTCAGTCTGACCGACCTTCGCAAAGTCAGCGAAGAGGGCGTGGCGTTCCGGTCGCACCTCGACGGTTCGCCGCACTTTCTGAGTCCGGAAAAAGCCATGGAGATCCAGATCGGCCTGGGCGCCGACATCATCATGGCCTTTGACGAATGCACGGAGTACCCGGCCGACTTACAACGCGTTCGCGCGTCGATGGAACTGACGCTGCGCTGGGCCGCCCGCTGCAAGGACTATTTTGGGCAGCATAAGCACGAGGTGCCCTGGAATAGCTATCAGCTCTCAGCTGTCAGCTCTCAAGAAAAACAGGTCCTTCGCTTCGTTCAGGATGACGATCGGAGTGAAGATCGTGGTAATACGCAGGCCCTATTTGGCATTGTGCAGGGCGGGATGGATCCCGAGCTGCGCCGCGAATCCGCCGTGCGCACCATTGACATCGGCTTCCCCGGATATGCGATCGGAGGACTTAGCGTCGGCGAACCTCGCGAGCTAACTCGAGATATTGTCTTATCCACGCTCGAGCATCTTCCCGCGGAACAGCCGCGCTATCTGATGGGAGTCGGCACTCCCGAGGAGATTGCCGAATACGCGCAGGCGGGAGTGGACATGATGGACTGCGTCCTCCCGACCCGCGCCGCCCGGCATGGATTGCTCTTTACTTCCGAAGGCAAGGTATCGATCAAGCAGGCCCGCTACGCGCAGGATGACGGCGCGCTCGATCCCGCGTGCGACTGCCGCGTGTGCCAACGGTATTCGCGGGCTTACCTACGGCATCTTTATGCTTCGAATGAATTGCTGGCCCAGGTTTTGAATACGGTCCACAACCTCCACTATTATCTGGCTACTATGAGGACGGTCCGCAGTTGGATTCGGGCGGAGCGTTCCCCCGCCGCCGGTAATTAGGGGCTGCGGAGTTGTTAC
>JBAVAA010000179.1:0-1697 GCA_049585515.1 Terriglobales bacterium
GTTTATAGCCGTCGCCGGAAAAAATCTTGATGCCGTTGTCTGTCCACGGATTGTGCGAGGCGGAGATTACCACCCCGGCATCGAACCCTTGCGAACGCGCGAGGAAGGCCACGCCCGGGGTGGTGATCACGCCCGCGCTACGCGTCTCTACCCCCACCGACGCCAGCCCCTGCAGAAACCGGTCGGCGATCCAATGACTGGAGACGCGTGTGTCCTGTCCAATCACCACTCGCGCTTTTGCTGCCGCGCGCAGCAGGTCGTGCCCGAGCGCGCGCCCAATCCAATAGACACTATCGCGCGTCAGCGGAAATTGGCCCGCCACACCGCGAATCCCATCCGTACCGAACAGTTGTCTGGTTTGCGTCATGCAAGGTCTGGGGAAGAGCCGTCCCTATTGTTTCTTGTCTTCAGAACCTACCATAGTAACCGTCACGTGGATCGATGTGGGGCGCGCGACCTGGATCAGAGGATCGGGGACGTAGGCATGAGTGACGAATGTAGCCCGCGTCATGACTCCGGTAGCATCCACTGGATCTGTAATCGCCGCTTCCACCGCTTCGACGCGATGACGTGGACCGGTGATCATCACGTTCGCGGGGTCTGCAACTACCTGCGCTACTCGCATACCACTGGCAAAATTTCCGGTCACGCGCGGCCGAACTTCGATCGTACGAGTCGCGCGATCGTCAAAGGAGAGATGAAACTGAGCGGGGATAATCTGTACGACTTCCAAATCCTGCGGGACATGGATTTGTGAGCTACTCAAGTCGAAAGTTCTTTCCCCCGGCCGAACCGTGGACAGATTGATCTCGGCATGAACATCCGCGGGCTGCAGGCGATGGATTAGGCGTTCTGGTCCGCGAACACGAATCTGGACGGAGGTGGAATTGGCGGAATCGATCTCCAGCTTATCCGGAAGATTTTGAAACTCGATCGGAACCCTCACTTCGACCTCGGCAGTGGGATCGCGCGCCACCGCCAGCCACAGGCCAACGGCCAGCAACAGTGAGACCAGCTTGAGCCAAAAATTGTGAACGAAAATGCGTTGGAAAGAACGGCGCTGCATAAAGCCCGGCATGGTCAGTCGTCCCTTCCGGGGCGAAGCCCGGCATCCTGCCTCCGCGACAGCTGTGAACTCGGCGGCTCCTCTTCGATAAAGCTATCCTCCAGCGAACTCGGCAACGTGGGCATGGGAGCGTAACGGCGCAGCAAAGCGCTCAACCGCTCCCGCAAACGCTCCACCGTCAGATCGCGCTCAATGCTGCCCGCTACCGCCAGGCTGATCGTGCCCGTTTCTTCCGAAATGATGACCGCGACCGCGTCGGTTTCTTCCGTAATCCCGATTCCCGCGCGATGCCGCGTCCCGAGCTGGATGGAGAGCACAGGATTCATCGACAGCGGCAGGAAGCATGCGGCGGCGGCGATGCGATCCCGCTGCACAATCACCGCGCCATCATGTAACGGAGCGCTCGGACGAAACACCGTGGCCAGCAAGTCGTAAGACAGCCGGGCATCAAGCGCCACTCCGCTCTCGATGTAGGTGCGCAGCCCTATCTCGCGTTCAATCACGATCAAAGCCCCAGTCTGATTTTGTGAAAAAAGATTCGCCGCCAAAACGATGTCATCGTAAACGTCGGCCACCGAACTCGAAGCCCGCATCAGCGAAACCCGGCTCCCCAAGTTTGCCAGCGCGTGCC
>JBAVAA010000180.1:0-6229 GCA_049585515.1 Terriglobales bacterium
GGTGTAGGCGCCACCTCTGAAGCATGAGTTAGTGCAAGGTGAAGACGCCTAGGCACTCTCGTCGTCGTACTCCGGCGATAAGCGACAAGTGAAACGCGAGTGCATTCGAACAATCAGCAGTCCCACCACAACCGCGCTAACCAGCATAACAACGCGAACATAGAGGCCGGCATGAAACGCCTGGTCGCCGGCGGCCGTCCGGAGCAAGCCCGACGTAGCGCTAACCGTGCAGAATCCGAAATAGAATTTTTCCATCCATCCACGCGAAATGATGAGGAGCCATAAGAGAATGGCGGAGACGAGGCCGAAGATCGCGCACAGAATCCAAGTCCCACGCGATACCGCCGACGCTACCCAGATACCCGCAGCAGGATTAGCCGCAACCATCTGCCGCACCGCAACCAGCAGAAACACCACCGAATGCACCAGTGCGACGATGGCCCGTTTGCGGTTGGTCAGAATGGAGAATCCGCCCATACTGACCATACTGTAAGAAAGTGGCGGACATCAGGCTGTGATCTGGGTCACCGCTTCGAGGTCGTCGGGCGGTGAACTACGTGGCCGGAAGGGAACACTTACTTTATTTTGGTCAAAAATCGCGGGGCGGACTAAGCGGACTAACCTGTCCCGCCGAACACTCCGCAGTACGTTATCGCACATTTCGCCAGTGTCACAGACCGCACAAATCTATGACATTATCCGCACTCTTAAGTTGGAAAGAGAGTAGACTTAGGTCGTCTCTTCTAGCATCCTTCCGCCGTTCGGTCCCGGTTGACGGTCCCTTGCGAAAATCAGACAGCTTTCAAGCTGCTACGCAAGGAGCCGTTATGGCCAATAAAAGTCCTACGCCTTTAAGATCCTCTCCAACGCCACCCATCGACGGTGACGGCAACCACATCCGTAATGAAATACTGCTCAGCCTGCCCCCTAAAGAAGCTGAATTGCTGTTTCCCAAGCTGGAATTTGTGCGACTGAGCGTTCACCACGTGCTGCACGAAACCGGCGATACTTTGAAGTCCGCCTGGTTCTGCAACAGTGGCATGATCTCCATTCTGAGCGTCTTTCCGGACGGAAAGAGCGTGGAAGTCGGTCTGGTCGGCAGGGAAGGTTTTATCGGATTGCCTCTGGTGGCCGGTTTTCGAACCGCGCCCACGCGCGCCATCTCTCAGATTGAGGCGTCGGCTTTCCGAGTCGATAGCGACAGACTGGTTGAACTCTTGCGGGATTGCCCCAAACTCGAACGGAAGTTGCAGCAATTTTCGCAGGTCATGGCCGTGCAGGTCACGCAGATCGCCGCCTGTAATCGTCTGCACGAGGTGGAGGAAAGACTGGCGCGCTGGCTGTTGATGTGCGCCGACCGCGTGGGATCGAATTCAGTGCCCTTGACCCAGGAATTTCTCGGGCAGATGCTGGGAACCCGTCGTTCCAGCGTAAGTGTGGCGGCGGGAATCCTGGAGAGAGCAGGTCTCATCACCCACAGTCGCGGGGACGTCAAGATTATCGCTCGCGAAAAACTGGAAGAGGCAGCCTGCGAGTGCTACGACCTTATGACCGCGCAGTTGAAAGAATGGCGGTCCGAGGCGAAGTAATGTATGGCGCGGACACTCATGTCCGCGGCCCCTGACTCCGTTCTTGATTTTGCCTTTGATTTTGCCTTTGATTCCGCTTTTGCTCCTGGCCGTTGACTGGACCCGCGCGCAACCAATATGCGCCACGCGAACCTGTCTTCACATCACGCCGCTCCCGTTTCATTTTGACAGGAGATTTGCCGTCGGAGAGAATGTCGTATATCCGTGCGTGTCCGGAAAAACCTAATTCACAACTTTGAGAGGAAATTTATGACGAAAGCGATTGCAGTTGCGGTTCTCTGTGTGTGCCTGTCGTTCGTTGCCGGAATCGCGGTTGCCGACCGGGTTCATGACTGGCATGATCTGGAAGCGGCCCACAACCACACGCTCGAAGCCATCAAAGAGATGGAGCACGCTCGCACGGCGAACCACTATGACATGGCTGGCCATGGAGCGAAGGCGGAAGAACATTTACGCGCCGCCGAGCACGAGATCCACGATTCGATCGAGGCCGCCAAGGCGTCGCGGTAAGCCAATCAGCGGTCGGCTCGAAGCTATCAGCCGTCAGTCAATCATCAGCCATCGCGCATCGGCGTCTTTAACTGACGGCTGACGGCTGTTCCCATCAGGCGTCAAACGATACCGGCGACTCGGTGGATAGCGCTCCGCCCCCAAGCGCGAACTGTTGCAACTGTTGCTGCAGAGTGGCGTAGGCCTGCTGAGCACCCGAGAGATTGCCTGCCGTTAGGCTCTGGCCGACTTGACTAAATTCCTGCAGCAACGCGTTCTGACTGGTTGAGTCCCCATCTCCGCCCGCGCTGATATGGTGGTGATGGTGGGGGCGGTTCCCCGCGCCTGCGCCGGTTGAATTCTGCAGGGCCTGCTGCACCGTCGAGATGTCCTTCTGCGCCGCCGACAGGTTCCCGGACTGCAGATCGGAGCCGAGCTGGCTGAATGCCTGCGCAGCTGAGCTCGTAGTGCTCGAAGCGCTGCCAGTGGCGCTTCCAGAAGTGGTGGCAGGCTGCGCAAAAGCTTTCTGCAAGCTGGCAAAATCGGACTGCGCCGCCGTGAGATTGCCGGATGTAAGGTCCTGGCTGAGTTGTTGGATCTGTTGCTGCCAGTTAAAGCTGGCGCCACTGAGTTGGTTCTGATTGTAGCTGCTGCTCAAAATCCCGGAAATGGACATTCATCGACCTCGATGTAAGAGTTGAACAAGCGTTCGGCGAAGAATTCGCAAGCGGAGGTTGTGGCCTGCCGCTAATAAAATTCCCGATGAACCCGCGAGTGCTGTAGCACGCTCGCTGCCACGGGAAGAACCTAGAGGCGCGGAGCAAATACGGGCATTTTCCGACGTTTGCGGACAACCGCTAGCGCGAAAAGACGCCGCGCCCGCCCGGTAGGCAAACACTGCAGGATTGGCAGAGGCAAGAGTTGCCGTAGTCTGCAGTCCGCAGGTCCAGACCGTCAAAGTTTTCGAGGTCAGTGTGTCATCTCGCGAAACCCTGAAACTTTGAAACGTTGAAACCTGCTCTCTCCCAACTACTTCTGGTTCGCCGCAGTTTGCGCTTCCCCGCGCGGAGTCATAGAAATCACAATATATTCGCGGTCCTTGTCGTCCATGTCCTCAACCCGAAGCTTCATGTGATCTTTCTCGATGCGGAACTGCGCCTTTTCGCCGACCGGCAGCAGGGCGGGATGTTTGTCGTCCTTCGGGCGAATGCGGTAGTTAACTCGATCGGTCTGCAAGAGATATTCCTGGCAGAGCAGAGTGTGCACTTTCTGGTGAGAATTATCGCTGCCGATAATCTCGCCAGCCAGACTCTTGTCGCTCTTCTGGTCCGTTCCGCAATTCACCGAGTCCATCTGCAGGATCGTGCCAGACTGCGCGGGTGGATGGTCATGGGCATATGCGAAAGATGCGCAAAGCAAAGTAACAATTGCGATCCGTTTCATAGGTCTCCTCTCGCAGATATTGGAGAATTAGACCCGATTCATGAAGGGCTTGAAATGTTACGAAAGTATTGAGACCGCCGGAACCGTCTCTAGCCTGTGTCACCCCGGCCGCGAACCATTCTGATTAGAGCCTATGCAAAGCCAATCTTGAATCCAGATTGAGAAACAGTACACTTGTCCGCATGGCACGAAAGTTTAAAGACTTGTCGGAGCGCGAAATCCTGGCGCTCGCCATTTCCCTCGAAGAAGAAGACGGTCGCGTATATTCGGATTTCGCGGAAGGCCTCCGCGAGACCTATCCAGCGACGGCCAAACTCTTCGATGACATGCAGGCCGAGGAGTCGGGGCACCGGGCTTCCCTTTTCGAAACCTATCGGCAACGCTTCGGAGAACACATTCCTCTGATCCGCCGCGAGGATGTAAAAGGTTTCGTGCAACGCAAGCCGCTCTGGCTGACACGCCCCCTTAAAATCTCCGATGTGCGCAAGCAAGCGGCCTTGATGGAACTGGAGACGCGCCGGTTTTATGAGAAAGCAATGACGCAAGTGACAGACGCTGGAATCCGGAAGCTGCTGGGCGATCTGGAGGAGGTCGAGCGCAAGCACCAGGTAGCGGCCGAGGCGATGTCGGAGAACATAACTCCATCCGTCAAGAAGACTGAGGAGGAAGCGCAACGCCGCCTCTTTGTACTTCAAATCGTGCAGCCAGGGCTGGCCGGGCTGATGGACGGATCGGTATCGACCCTAGCTCCCGTATTCGCAGCCGCGTTTGCAACCAGGAACAGCCATGACGCGTTTCTCGTGGGACTGGCGGCATCGATCGGGGCTGGAATCTCAATGGCCTTCGCGGAGGCGCTCTCCGATGACGGATCGATGACCGGCCGCGGCCGTCCGATGCTGCGCGGAGCTGTAACAGGATTAATGACCGCGGCCGGCGGCATTGGACATACACTTCCTTTCTTGCTCACGAATTTTCATGTGGCCTTTACCGCCGCAGTAGTCGTTGTTGCCCTCGAGTTGGCCGTGATTGCCTGGGTTCGAAACCGCTACATGGATACCCCTCTGCTCTCGGCGGCATTTCAGGTGGTGGTGGGCGGAGTGTTGGTCTTTGTGGTGGGTATTTGGATCGGCAGCTCGTGAAGCGCATTCTTTCGGCGATGCCACATTCCCTCTGGCTGGCGGCCGCGCTTATAACTTCGCTGCTGAGCAGTCCACCGCTTGCGAACGCGCAAGACCCTCCGCCGCCGCCCGCCAGCGAGAAGGGGCAAGCCAGCGAAAGCCCGTGGCTCCGCAGCGGCAACGAGTTCGGAGTGTGGACCGGTTACTCCCCATTCTCATTCAAGTTGAAAGGACAAACCGAAGATCGAAAGCTTTTCCTACTGAACCTGCAATATGCCCGAACACTTTTTACCACGCGTCCGCTTACGTTCAGATACACCGCGGAGATCGTGCCGGTGGCACTAGAGATGCAGCCGACACAGGGGTACCTGGTTAACGGGAATCCGCTGATCAACCCGGCCGCCACCATCTACGGCGCTGGCGCAAGCCCAATAGGATTTCAGGGGAATTTCGGCCGCAAGAGCATTCAGCCTTTTGCGAACGGAAGCGTGGGATTCCTGTATTTCCAACAGCAGGTTCCCATCATCGGGTCATCGCAGTTCAACTACACGGTCACGATCGGTTTTGGTGCACAGTTTTTCCGGAGGTCGGGCCGATCGTTCACGGTGGGATGGAAATATCACCACCTCTCCAACGACTATCAAGCGCCACTGAATCCGGGAATTGATTCCAGCGTCTTCTATGCAGGGTTCTCGATATTCCAGAGAAGGCGCCAGTAGCGATTCCCCGCCGAACAATCTGCAACCCTAGCGCCTTGGCGATGATCTATTCCCCATGGAACCGCTTCGTCCTCCCACATGGAAGACCGTACTGGCCTTTGCCATCATCTATTTCGTCTGGGGCTCGACTTTCCTCGCCATCCGAGTCGGTGTGCATGAAGTTCCGCCACTTCTATTCGCCAGCATGCGGTTCTTCACCGCTGGAGTTGTGCTTTATGGATGGATGCGTCTGAAGGGTACGCCGTCGCCGTCATTTCGCGAATGGATCGCGGCTACGATCCTCGCGGTCTGCATTTTCGTGGTCGATTACGGCCTGCTCTTTTGGGCCGAACAGCGCGTTCCGTCTGGCATCGCCGCGGTCATGCTCGCGACCATTCCCGTCTTCATGGCCCTTTCCGAGATAATTGTCCTGCGCACCCAGCGGCTCACGGTCCGACTCGCCCTGGCTCTTCTGGTAGGCATCGGAGGCGTAGCGGTTCTGTTGAGCCGGTCATTGACCCAGAGCCTGAATCTCGGCGAAGCTCCCATCGACCGCGCCGGAGCAATTGCCCTGGTGATCGCGGCAATAAGTTGGTCGGTCGCCTCGTCGCTGACCCGCAAGCTGCCCCTGCCCGCGTCCAAAGTCATGAGTTCCGGAGTACAGATGCTCGCGGGAGGAATTCTGCTCGCGCTGGCCGCAGCCATTTTCGGCGAGTTCCGCGGATTTCACATTCAGGCTGTCTCTCGTGGCGCATGGTTCGCGCTAGCCTACCTGATCGTGGCTGGCTCCATCGTGGGTTTCACCGCCTACGTCTGGCTCATCCACCACGAATCGCCAACCAAAGTTGGCACCTACGCCTACGTCAATCCAGTCGTCGCCGTAATCGTGGGA
>JBAVAA010000181.1:0-3110 GCA_049585515.1 Terriglobales bacterium
TAGGAAGCCCTACAAGCGATTTTCTTGGGTCGCCTAGACATTTTCTATCCCCCAAATTTTGCTTGTTTGGGGCGGAGAGAGAGTTTTTCAACAGCCACGCCTGTTTACGCCAATTGGCCTTACACGCGGCATGCCAATTGGCCATTTCGTGGGTTGGGGTGAGAGAATCGTCGCGGTTTACGACTTCGCATGACAATCTCAAGGAATCGAATGATCGTGGTCGCGTCAGCGTTGGCTGGCGCATCAGCCGTAGGAACCTTGTGTTTCGCAAGCCTCGCTATTCTTTCTGAGGACAGGTTTGTTGCCGCACTACAGATGACGGCCTCCACTCTTCTTTTTCCGGGACTAATCGGTGCTGTCGCGGTGAGCGGAAACGTCCATGTCTACAGCTTTTGGGTGGCTGCCCCAATTAACGCGCTCCTTTACTTCGGACTGGGATGGATCGGATGCAAACTGCTAAACCGATTTAAAACAAAATCGCAGATTCCGAAGTGACTGTTGAAAAATCCCGATTTCGCTCATTGACCGGGTTCCGAGCGCAATCGGCTGTTTCGACAGTCATCTGCAAGGGTGCTCTGACAGTCCGTTCTAGCTAGTAAACGCAGATAGAATATACGGACCGAAAGGTTGGAGAACTGTCATGCCTTCCCGACTCATCGCCTCTCTTTTGTTCCTCGCTTGCATCGTAAAGAGTTCCCTGGGCTACGGTCAGCAGATCGTGGGGGACGTAGCAGTTTCCTTGATCGGGGCACCTTCCTGGGTTGGGCATCAGAATGGATTTCAGTGCGATCAGAAGGGTGAATTTTTCTATCGACCGGACTTTCGGCGGGAACGCGACGGCGGATCGGTAGTGCGGGTGAATCAGGACGGTTCGACGTTGCTGTTTCAGGTCCCAGACCGGCTAGACTCGCTTGTTATATTTGCAGCGGCCAACAACGGGCTAGTTGCCCTCGGGCGAGCCGTCGTTGCTGGTTTGCGCCCTACGGACGGTCCCTCAGTGGAGACTCGCTTGTATCGCTTCGACGATCAGGGCAAAGTTGTGGCCCAATACCCGATTTCGTTTGGTTTTAGGCCGACCCAGATTGCTGTAACTTCCTCTGGCAAGACAGTCGTGATCGGTTATTTGGACCGCATGACCAGGAAAGGCGCAAGGTTTGCCGGCGCGGTTTTGGATGGGGGGGACAAGGTGATCCGAGTCTTCGAATTGCCTGAACCCGCAGATGGTGGGAAATGGGCTGGTGCAATGATGGAGGGCGGCGACGGAGTTGCCTACGCGCTTCTGCAAGCCCTGCCCAAACGGTCAAATGCCGTGGCCACGATCACGGAATCCGGCCGCGTCGATATCGCTGATCTTCCGGTATCCTCAACGCTTCCTCCCAGCGAGTGGCAGGATGGAACGCGGCTTCACGATCAGTGGCTGCTTGGCCCGGGTGCGTTGGTCGAGCAATATAGCATCTATCGCGAGATGCCAAGTTTGATTCGCTTCAATGAGTACGATTTTGGATCGGGTAAGAGGGTGCGCACCCGGACCACACTTCCTGCTGCCTTCCCAACATCTTGCTACTTAGGAGATCGAATTGTCGGCATGGTCCGGACGGGTGGTGGGGATCAGCTATCGATCCATCGGGTGACGGTCAAGCTCGAAGCTGCGCAGTTGCACGACTAGTTTCGATTGGCGGTTGCAACTTCTAGGCGCTGAGCGTCGCAGCGTGCTTGCGAGTCTCGGCGACAAACTCCTGATTGTTGGGTGAGTGCTTCTTCAGCGAGTCGAGGTTGATCTCGACGTTCGTGAGCGCGCCTTCGAGGGCGGCTTTGGCCAGGGCTATTGCCGTGGTTAAATCCGATTTCATGTTTGGATTGGTGATTGGCTTTAGACTGGCGGCGATCTCGGCAACCTGGACTGCTTTTTCAGCGACGCTCAGGGGCACGCTGGTTGCCTGCTTGAGCGCAGCCGTAATCGCCGCGTCTCCATTCGCCGATTCCTTGGCTGATTTGTAGGCTTTCATCACGACGTTGTAGGATTCGGCGTCGGCGTCGATTGCGGCCTTCAGTTCTTCACGGAGATGACTTAGTCTCGCGATGGCTTCGCTTAGCTGAGTTTCGTACTGTACAAACGTCTTATTGCCGCGCGACATGGACGCTACCATGCTGGCCAATGCGGCGGCCATGGCTCCGCTGGCGGCGGCGGCGCTGCCTCCTCCCGGAGTTGCGGTGGGGGCGGCTAGTTGTTCGATGAAGGGTTCGACTGCGGCGCGCAGGCCGCCTATTGCCATCTTGCCTGTCATCACTGCTGCGAGGCGGTTCTCCAGAATTAGCGAGGAATCGAAATTTTCTACCTGCAAGAACCATTCCGCGGCCTGCTCCAGCGCCTTCTTTGGAATCAGTCCTACGATCTCGCTTGAAACGGGACTAACGCCGTAGCGCGCGGCTTCGCGCTTCACGTATTCGAAGACTCGATGGATGGGCGTCTGCTCGAAGTCGGTCAGGTTCATGGAGACCTGGGCCAGGCCTCGGACTAGGAATCCGGCACCTTTTACGTAACGCAGACCTCCGCTTGAAAAGCGCACCGCTTTCGCAACTTTCTTTGCTATGTCTACATCGGGCGTATTCAGGAAGACGTTGTAGGCAATGAGCGCCTTACGCGCGCCTACCACTGTTGCGCCGGCGGTGGGATGCACGCAACATTCTCCGAAGTCGGGCTTGCGGGCGGGGTTCGTCGCAATTTCGGCGCGGATGCCTTCGAACTGGCCGCGGCGGATATTTTCCAGGTTCTGGCGTTCGGGAGTGGCCGCGGCGGCTTCGTAGAGATAGACCGGGATCTTGAAGCGGCTCGCAATCTCGGCTCCTACGTGGCGCGCCATGGCTACGCAGTCTTCGATCGTGACGCCGTCGATGGGAATGAAGGGGACGACATCGGCCGCTCCCATGCGCGGGTGCGCTCCCTGATGGCTGGTTAGATCGATTAGTTCGGCTGCCTTGCCTACGCCACGGATAGCGGCTTCCTGGATCGCCTCGCGCTCGCCTACCAGCGTGATGACCGAGCGGTTGTGGTCGGAATCCATTTCGCGGTCTAGGAGATAGACTCCGGGGATCTTCATAGCTTCTACTAT